>JAZUFJ010000247.1:0-5101 GCA_045640645.1 Lachnospiraceae bacterium | reverse complement strand
GCTCAGGCCTCGTATTATCTACAGAGCCACAACATAGTCTGAGCTTTATGCTATGCTTTCCTACAACGTATCTGTAAATAAAAGGCTTTATATCCAGCATACGTTCACTTTTCTTTGTAACCTTTAATATATCTATCGTGTTCTGTGATATAAATTTTTTAAATTCACCTACTAAATCTTCAGTAGGCAGGATATCATCCCTGAATTTTATCAAATAATCTGCAGCCTTAACACTTGACATAGCGTTTTCTGATGAATCGTCAAGCTTTTTAAAGGATAATATCTCTATACCTTCTACAGAATTTTTATTCATAACCTCTACAGCGTAATCACTTGATACAGGCTCTGTAATCTCTATGTCAACATATTCTCCATCACTGGTCAGACCTATTCCTAACGGAAGCGCAAAAGACATTATCTGATGTGGGCTAAGGCCCTGAGAATAGGCAACAGGTATTTTTGAGCGGCGAATCAGCTTTTGAAAATAACGCATAACATCAAGATGCCCTATAAATTTCAGAGCACCTGATTTAGAAAACTTAATTCTTATTTTCATAGCAAACACCTCCGCCATATTTTATGGCACCACAACCCTGGCATGCATTTCGGCAATTAAGAGAAACATGCTCTTCTGTCGCATTTTTCCATTCACGCTTTAAAAATTCCTTTGAAACACCGGCATCAATAAAATCCCATGGTAATATTTCATCGAGACTACGTTCTCTGTTAGCATAAAATTCCATGCTAAGTCCGCATTCCTCAAAAGCCTTTAACCATGGTTCCTCATGGAAGGTTTCTGTCCATGCATCAAAAAGACATCCGTTTTCATAGGCTTTTATTAATAAAGCAGAAAGCTTTCTATCACCTCTGGCAAATACGCCTTCAAGCTCAGATACATCAGCTTCATGCCAATTATATCTGATACTCTTATAATTAAGCTGATTCTTCATAGCTTCGTTTACAACATGCGCCTTGCTGATAAATTCATCCTTCGTACACATCCTCATCCATTGGAAAGGTGTAAAAGGCTTTGGTATAAAGAATGAAGTTGAGCTTACTATCTGTACTCTTCCTTTTCGCTCTGGCTTTGGAATCAGCTCATAATACAGCTTAGCGATCTCATTAGACAGCTCTGCTATAGCTTCCATATCTTCCTTTGTTTCTGTTGGAAGACCTAACATAAAGTAAAGCTTTACACGAGTCCATCCGCCAAGAAATGCATCAGAAGCCCCCTTTAATATTATCTCTTCTGTTAAACCTTTATTAATAACGTCTCTTAATCTTTGTGATCCGGCCTCTGGAGCAAAGGTTAAGGAGCTCTTTCTGATATCCTGTATTTTGCTCATTACATCCAGAGAAAAAGCATCTATTCGAAGAGACGGCAGAGATATATTGAGCTTTTGTTCCTCTGCATATTCCATAAGAAAATTAATCAGTTCTTCAAGATCAGAATAATCGCTTGAGCTTAAAGAGCTTAAAGATATCTCCTCTTGTCCTGTATTGTCAAGCATTTGAACAGCGATATCCTTTAAGAAATCAACATTCTTTTCTCTCATTGGACGATATATCATTCCTGCCTGACAAAATCTGCAGCCTCTGATACATCCTCTCATAATCTCTAAAACCACTCTGTCCTGTGTAACCTTAATAAAAGGCACTATAGGTTTTTTAGGATAAAAAGAATCAGAAAGCTCCATAACTATCTGCTTTTCGACAGTTCTTGGAACATCATCATATTTAGGCTCAAAGGCCTTGATTGTTCCATCCTCGTTATATGTAACATCATATAATGAAGGCACATATATTCCAGGAATCTTAGAAGCAGCTAAAAGATATTCGCTTCTGTTAAAGCCTTTCTTTTTATGTTCTCTATATAGCTCTAATAATGGTTTATATGATATCTCACCTTCGCCTATATAAAACATATCAAAAAAATCAGCTATAGGCTCAGGATTATAGCTACAAGGACCACCACCTATTACAATAGGATCATCATTTTCTCTTTCTGATGCCAAAAGTGATATATGAGAAAGATCAAGTATTTGAAGGATGTTTGTATAAGACATTTCATATTGAAGCGTAATACCAAGAAAACCAAAATCCTTAATAGGATCCTGACTTTCTAATGCAAATAAAGGTATATTTTCTTCCTTCATAACCTTATGTAGATCTGTCCTTGGTGAATATACTCTTTCACACCATACACCATCCATTTTGTTAAGCATATCATATAAGATCTGTATTCCGAGATGACTCATACCTATCTCATAAACATCTGGAAAACACATTGCAAATCTGATATCTATATCATCTATATTTTTTGTAATAGAGTTAACCTCATTACCTATGTAACGGGCAGGTTTTTCAATGTTTAATAATATTTTATCGCTTAATGCAAGCTTACGCATAGCTGATCTCCATTATCTGTTTGCAAGTTCTTTTGTTATATCTTCCCAGGTAAGATTACATTCTGCCATCAGTACCATGGCATGATATAAAAAGTCTGCCATTTCGTATTTTACCTCTTCCTTATCAGGATTCTTTGCAGCTATAACAATTTCAGTAGCTTCCTCGCCAACCTTTTTCAGTATCTTATCAATTCCCTTATCAAATAAGTAATTTGTATATGATCCCTCTTTTGGATTAGCTTTTCTATCAAGGATTACGTCATATACGCTCTCAAATACTCTAAGAGGATTAGTAGATGCATAGTCCTTCTTTACAATCTCATTAAAGAAACATGTTCTGTTTCCAGTATGACAAGCGCTTCCAATCTGTACTACCTTTGCAAGTATGGTATCCATATCACAATCGGCTATAAGCTCTTTTACATACTGATAATGACCTGATGTCGCGCCTTTTACCCACATTTCATTACGGCTTCTTGAATGATAAGTCATAATACCTGTATTTATAGTATTATCAAAGGCTTCTTCATCCATATAAGCCACCATAAGTACTTCATCAGTTTTATAATCCTGTACTACTACTGTAACATGACCATCTGTATTCTTTTTAAAATCTGACCATTTATATTTACTTTCAAAGGTATTTATATCTATACCTTTTTCTTTATAAGCTTTTTTAATACCAAGAAGAGCCTTGTTATTATTATTGATATATTCGCCTGATATAGCAAATACATTGTTCTGAGCAAGCAAAGCTGCAGAAGCATCATAATCATTACTATTATCTACAACAATCAATTTAATCTCTTCATCGATATTATTAGTATTATTATTTAATAAAAGAACGCAGTCTGTAAATTCTTTAATCAGCTCAATATTATCGGCAATCTGTGCTTCACTGTCACAGCATGCAATGATTTTATCTTTTGAAAAACGTTTGCTTACCTCTTCGGTCATATTTATATTGCTCTCTTTTTTCATATTAAGAGCAACCTTATGGCATCCTGCATATATAAGCTTCTTAACATCTTCAACACGCTTTACGTTGCCAGCTCCTATTATAGGAATATCAATATTTCTACCGATTTCTCTAATAGTCAATAAATTAGCTTCATGTTCCTCATCACCATTAGAAAGGTCAAAAATTATGACCTCATCTGCTCCGCTTGATGAAACAGCTACAATATAGTCAACCGGAGAATCTGATACTATATCATTATTAGAAAAGCTTTTAACAAATTTCTGATTTTTTAAATAAAAACATGGAATAATTTTCTTACTCATTATAAAGTTCCTTTCGTGCTAAGCACATCTTTTATTCTTGGATCATAGCTTGTAGCCTCATCTAAAGCTCTTGCAAAGGCTTTAAACATAGCTTCACATATATGATGGGAATTTTCTCCGGATAAAACCTTAATATGCAGGTTCATAGCTGCTGAATAGCTTATTGCATAGAAAAATTCCCTAACCAGCTCTGTATCCATGTAGCCCATTTTTTCAGTCTTAAAATCTGCTTCATATGAAAAATAAGGTCTGCCACACAAATCAATAGCACATAATACTAAAGCATCATCCATAGGTAAAATCATATGACCATAACGTTTAATGCCCTTCTTAGAACCGATAGCTCCCTTTATGGCCTCACCTAAAACTATACCTGTATCCTCTACTGTGTGGTGTGAATCCACAAAAAGGTCTCCATCGCATTTTAAGCTCATATCAAAAAAACCATGCTTACTAAAGCCCTCAAGCATATGGTCAAAAAAGCCAATACCGGTATCAATATCTGATTTTCCTTCACCATCTATATTTAGCTGGCATTTGATTTTAGTTTCCTTTGTATTACGTTCTATTTCTTTTATACGTTTTTCATTATTTTCCATAATCAATTCTCCTCTATTAAAACTCTCTAACCCTTATGGAATTGGCATGAGCTGATAAACCTTCAGATTCAGCAAATGCAATTATGTCCTTTGCTATAGGCATAAGAGCTTCTTTCGAATATGATATTATGCTTGAACGCTTGATATAAGCGTCAACTCCAAGAGGTGAGAAAAACTTTGCAGTTCCATTTGTTGGAAGAACATGATTAGGACCGGCAAAATAATCTCCTAAAGGTTCTGAAGAATACTCTCCAAGGAAAATAGCTCCTGCATTTTTTATCTTTGTCATAATCTCATATGGATTTTTAGTAAGGATTTCAAGATGCTCACTTGCTATTTCATTTGCTGCGGCAACTGCCTCATCCATATTCTCAGCGATAAGTATATAACCATAGTTCTCAAGTGATTTTTCAATTATTTCTTTTCTTGGCAATACATTAACAAAATTATCTACCTCAGCAGATACCTTTGTAGCCAGCTCCCTTGATGTAGTAATAAGAATAGCTGAAGCCAGCTGATCATGCTCTGCCTGGGATAAAAGGTCAGCAGCAACATATTTAGGTGTGGCTGTTTCATCTGCAATAACTAATATTTCGGAAGGACCTGCTACAGAATCAATGCTTACATATCCAAATACAGCCTTCTTTGCAAGAGCTACAAAAATATTACCAGGTCCAACAATCTTATCAACCTTTGGAATTGATTCTGTACCATAAGCTAAGGCTGCGATAGCCTGAGCCCCTCCAACCTTATATATTTCTTTTACTCCAGTGATCTTTGCTGCAACAAGTGTACAAGGCTGTACCTTAC
>JAZUFJ010000246.1:0-3175 GCA_045640645.1 Lachnospiraceae bacterium | reverse complement strand
TCCAACTGAAGCCCATACTGAATTAGTACGCTTACTAATGGTTTCATGGGCCTCCCCATCAGCCAGGTCATCTACCTTGGTCTTTCCGGAAAGATTTGCACCTCCGCCACTTTCACGGTTATTAGCCTGTGACATTCCGTTTGCAACGCCTGTTATCTTATTCTTATCATAAAGCTTAGATGTATTATCGCTTCTTTCTGTGCTGACTGTATCATTAAACTTTGAACTGCTCTTATAGCCTGATATAAGATTGATTCTGTTTATTGTTTCCTGTCCGGATGCTTTTCCCTGACCATTATATATATCTGCTATAGTCTTAAATGCATCATCAACAGCTCCGTTACCCTTTGGAGCGTTAGAGCTGTTAACAAGACTGTTAACCTCCTCCGTAACAGTTCCACCAATAATGCTTACAGTCACTACCGCAGAAACACCTGCTGTTCCAGCTCCGCCTACTGAACCGGAATAGCTATGTATAATACGTGTACTGAGAGCTTCTAAGCTCACATTACCGCCAGCTTTAATATTATTATTGGCTCCAGCAAGTGCATTAACTGTGTTATTGGCAATTGTTACAGCTATAGCGCTTCCTACACCTGCTGTTCCGGCTCCGCCTACAGTACCCATCGCTGCGAAAAGGTCATAATTGTCATCAGCTTTAATACTAATACTTCCTGCTGATTCTAATCTTGTACCTACTCCTGTCTTCGCAATCGTTGTAATACCTGTCTGAATATAAAGTACTACACCTGCTACGCCTGCTGTTCCGGCTGCGCCTGCTGCCGCTCCTATAACCTTTACAGGTTCCTTGCTGGTAGCGCTTATCAGAATATCTCCACCCTTTGTTTTTAAGAGCACATTGTTTCCAACATAAGCTAATGTATTTCCCTTAAAAGTAAATACCAATACTGCTGCTCCAACGCCAGCTGTTTCACCGCCGCCTACAGAGCCCGCTATTACCTGTATATCTGCTGTAAGATCTGCTTTTACTACAATATTCTTTCCGGCTATATACTGTCCTTTGCTACTTCCATCAGCAATATAAGCTCTTACATCATCGCTGCTTACTATTACTGATACGTTACCATTAGCGCCAACATCCTTTCCTCCGGCTGCTCCTGCATTTAAGAAAACAAGCTTATCTGAAAGCTTAGCTTCTATAATAATATTTCCGTATGTCTCAGCGTAGGTATCAGCTCCTGATGAGGCTGTTACCTTATTATCTGATACGATAACCGCAACAGATCCACCGGCTCCGGTAGAGCCTGATGAAATGCTTATAGCTCCGATATAATCCTGAAGCTCAGTTCTGTCATCTGCTAAAATAGTGATTCCACTATATTCATTAATATTCTGGGCTCCGGCATTTAACGCATATAAATATCCTTCCTTACCCACTGAGGCTTCTACTGTCTGGTTCATTACTACTACTGCTACAGAGCCTGATGCTGCAACATCCTTTGATGCACCACCGCCTACTGTTACATAATAGAATTCTTTATTTGATACAGCTATTACAGCTATACCCTTTATAGTCTTGTAAACTTCATTTCCATGTTTAATGCTGTATGAATTGCTTCCTCCAGCGTTTGCTTTAATAGTTACTTTATCGCCAACTGTTGATTTTACCTTATTGCTAAGCACAGAGGTTACTATCACACCGCCTACTGCTGTCTTTCCAGCTACACCTACCGCAGCATCAGCGAACACTGATAATGTATCAAGATCTGCTAATACTAAAACGTTCTTACCAGCCTCTAAGCCTGCACCATTTTGTACTGCTGTGCTTATTGTATTTTCGCCAACTATAGTTGTAATAATAGCGCCTACACCTGTACCACCTGATACTGCTACAGCTCCTGTTACTACTATGTTATTATCTTTTCCTTTAGCGATTACCAAAAGGTTACCTGAACTGCTCTTAAGGCTTGAAGAGCTTCCTATATTTGTGCTGACATTTCTGCCAAATATAAGAGTGTCTGTAGCTCCGGCTATTGTAGTACTGTCTCCTGAGCTAATAGCTACGCCTAAATCTATAAATACAAGTGTAACATCACTATCTGCTAATACTGTAAGATCATTTGCTGCTATAAGATTACATCCACTGCCTATTGAAGCAGCTGTATTACTATTAGTCTTTTCAACTGTTACTACAGCGCTTACATCTGTTCCATTTCCACCGCCAGATTTTCCTGCGCTGGCGCTTCCTACTATATTAAGAAGCATTTCTGAAGATACAGCTTCTACATCGATAACATCATTAGCTGTTATCTTCCAGTTTTTACCTATTCCTGCCTTAGTATCGTTTGCTGTAATAAGCACAGCTACTGAACCTCCGGCAGTAGTAGTAGATAATGTACTGTCTGCTCCCGCGATACCTAAAACAATATTTATCAGCTGATCCTTACTGTCAGCCTTAACAGTCACTTTTCCAGGTTTGATTTCTGTTACATTAGTACTATCTGCAAGCCATGCCTCAGTCCTGCTCTTGTCGTATATTACATTTATTCCACCACCTACTGCCGTAGCTGACTGTGGAGCAGAGTTAGATGCGCTATTACTATCCTTTGCTACTCCTGCTGCAAAAGTAATACCAAGGAAGTCCTTTACTGCATCTGACTGCACTACAAGGTCTTTACCTACTGAAAGCTTAAAGCCTGTAGTATTGGCCATTATTCTTGCGATAGTTTCTGCATAATCATATATACCTGTAAGGGATACGCCCACACCGGTAGTGCCATTTGTAATACCTGCTGCCCCGGCTATCTGTCTGATATTTGTTTCATCCTTGGCTGTAACCTTAACATCCTTTTTAGCTGTTATCTTTGAGCTTCCATCTATCTCTGCAATAGTCTCCTGTGTTACCCATATCATGGAGAAGCTTCCTGAGCCAGCAGAATTTCCATTTCCTACACCAGTTGCAATACTACCTGCGATAGCTTCGCTGTAGTAGTTTACGCTACCAAGGAAGTTTGTCATGTTTACTATAGTAGTGATCGATTCCGGATCAGCCACCTTTAAATAAACTGTATTCTTACCTGCCTCAAAGATATCCTTTATGTTTAAAGCAAATACATAATCCTTAATAGTCACCGGCTTACGCTCTGCGCTTACGGTCAGATCACCTTCTGTATTAACTGTGCTGCCTGTATTTGCTTCTTCAATAGCTGCTCTT
>JAZUFJ010000245.1:0-3130 GCA_045640645.1 Lachnospiraceae bacterium | reverse complement strand
CTCTATCTCCTGTTGTGATCCAATAGCAAGCTTTACACTGTCTTCCCCAAATCTTTCATATATGCTTACATAGTCTTTAATATCATCAACTGTAAAATCTTTAATAGTTGCCAGCTTATCCGCTCTGTCCTTTGCATAATCAATACCTGTCATCTCACAAACAGCCTGACGTGAAGCCTCAGAATAATCTCCTGAGGTAGCTGCGTAGGAAGAAAAGCGTTTCAATTTGAAGCCCTCTATACCTTCTTCAGTAAAATCAGTATCTTTAAGATAATCATCTACACCAGCATATACATCAAAGCATTCCTTTATTACCGGCGAGCTGTAAGCCTGAATATCCATTGTTCTGCTATATGCGTTACACCACGCACTATATATACCCATGTTATATCTCGTTACCGGGAAAATATAACCGCCCTCAGCTATCTTAGCCACCAGTTCGAGCTTTGTTTTATCAGTTACATCTTCTGGTATCTTACAGGCTTCTATTACATAAGCCGATGGCACATTTCCTACTATTGCCATGTTCTTCTTTTCAAAAGGGAAATAAGCATTATAGTCTACTGAAGCATATTCCTCATCGCTAAATAGCTTTGTAAGCTCCTTTGCTTTTAGAATATTCAGTGCATTATTTTCATCATTACCAATGCTTATTACAGTACTTCTGTTCTTATTAAATATAAGCTCTCCCGTACTGTTTATATCAGTTATGACCGCTGTCAATTCCTCAGAGCTCATTTTATAAACTTCTCTTAAATACTGCATATATCCCATCATACCAGTTGTATACTCATGATATGCGTCCGGTCTATCAAGCATAGAACATGCAATAGCTACTAAAGCGTCATCTGGGCCTTTTGAAAGTACATTAGCAATATTAGCTGCCTTTACGTAAGCATATTCCTTAATAATATCCTGATTTGAATAGTCCTGTTCATATAACAGTTCCTGCAATAATGCATAGGAATCATCCAGCTTATCCTCTGTTGTATAAAAGCTGATTACAAAATATGGATGTATCATATCATCCCTTTGATCAAAGCAGGTAACGCGAACGCTCAAGTTTGGAAGATACATCTTTATCAACTGTTTAATCTCTTCTACAGAATGCTTACTGGTAGGGATCTCTCCAAGAAGCTCTGCAAAAAGATTCATAGCATGTAAATTTTCATAAGGAACAGCTGAGGAATCGAAATATAGCTCTGTTTTTATCACTTCGTTATTATCCACTTTAGAGCTAACATATTTGATTCCATCTTCGGTGGCAACGCTCCTCTTATACTCCTTCACCTCTATAGGAAGATCCTTACAGGATACAGTCTTTACCTTATCTAACATATATATATCAGAGTTAGCTTCTACCCATTTATTAAATTCCTGGGTGCTATTAACAAGAGCCTCTACCTCTTCATCGCTCATACTATTTTTCATAGCCTCAAGCTCATCTGTCATAGCCTGATCATTTATTTCCAGCTGTCCATACTTTGGAATAGCTATAGTAGCTACGCTTTTATAAATGTTCAGGAAATATCTGTTAAATAAATCATCAAAATAAGAGCCCTCCAGATTCTTTGTCAAATCCTTAATAGCCTGCTCTCTGCCAAGATATGCGTTTGCATCTCCGGATACAGCCCATCCATACAATATCGAATATGAATAATCTATAGCAAAATTACCATTTTCGTTAAGCATGCTTACAAGATACACTTCCTCAACATTAGATCTTAACACTTCATGATTGAGCCCCTTAGCTGCCTGATAGGATATTGCCTCATCAATAGTACGCTTTAACAAAGAAAAATCTTTTGCCTCAAAGCCATAAATATCAAGCATAATACTGGAGCAATCACAACTACCAAGCTCTGTCTCTATACTTATATCAATATTAGGGAAGCGTTCATAAATATAATCATAGAAAGGGCTGCCCTTCTTAAGCATAGTATCCATAATCATTTTGAGATTTAACTCATCATAATCTGACAACTTATCTGATCCAAAGCTGATCTTAGCTGATGGCTGTGCAGAAGATTCTGAGCTCACTGGTACCTCTACCATGTTAACAACACTACCCTCCCAGTAATCTCCATCAATGCTTGGATAATCAATCTCTACAGCTTCATATTTATCAAAATATTCCTCATTAATATACTTAAGGAATGGTTGTACATCAAGCTTTCCATATAACAGAGTAAGGGAATTTGATGGTACATAATACTTATCATGGAAATCCTTTATCTCCTTATGTGTAAGCTTTACTATATCCTTTGGAATACCTCCCATCTCAACTGACCCGGCGCCGTTAGGCATAAGAGTCTTAAGGTTTTTCCTATAGCCCATATCGTCAACAGTCTGCAGTCCACACATTTCAGAATAAACTGAGCCCAGTATTGATATATCACTATCCTTATCCGGAAGATCATATCTATAGGCCTCTCTTCTCATAATATTTTCATCTGTCATAATAAGAGGATTAAATACGGAATCAAGATAGAAATCCATACTGGCAAAAAGCTGGTCCTCAGACAAAGAAGCAATCGGATAGAATGTAAATAACTGGTCAGTAAAAGCGCTTACAAAGGTCATATAAGACTGGTCCATCATCTCATATACAAGGTTACCGCTTGGATACTTTTCAGAACCGCTTACGGTCGCATGTTCAAAAACATGTGGTAAACCCTTTTCATCCTCTACTGGTGTACGCATAGCTATCTGGAAAGAACGGTTGATGTCATCATTATCTACATAGATGAGCTTTGCGCCTGTCTTAACATGCTCAAATCCATAGTTTACAGATTTCCATCTTTCTACTTCATCTATAGATACGACCTTAAAGCCTTCCACTACTTCTCCTATTTCGAATTTGTAAGGGGTCTTCTCTA
The DNA here is from genome assembly GCA_045640645.1 of Lachnospiraceae bacterium. Lineage (GTDB taxonomy): Bacteria > Bacillota > Clostridia > Lachnospirales > Lachnospiraceae > JAZUFJ01. The sequence continues at coordinate 251 of JAZUFJ010000245.1, read as the reverse complement.
TAGGTTTATTGATCTTTTCTATCTTTATAACATTGCTGCTGGTAGCGGTCTTTTCTTCCATCTCATAATCGGCTTTTTCAGCACACTGTGAGGCAGGCTCTCCTACCTTATAGCAATTACCTATAATCGTGCTGGCATCTGCAACTGAACATCCACAAAGGGATACACAGGTTATTACAAGCATGATTGATTTTATCAAATTCATCTTCATTTAGTTCTCCTGGATTCTATTTATATCTTGGTCGATGACT
>JAZUFJ010000244.1:0-2183 GCA_045640645.1 Lachnospiraceae bacterium | reverse complement strand
GCTGGTATAAAACGGGTTAAGAATTTTGTATCCCCAAATAAGCAAAAACAGGCCTGCAGAAAGCAGACCTGAAATATAAATATCTATACAGGATTTGTGACAATTTGTATTTGACTTTATCACAGTTGTTTCCTCCATGTTCTGGAAGAGAAGAGTAAGATGATCGGGAACAATTCCAATCTTCCTGCCAACATATCAAACATAAGAACATATTTTGCAAATGGGCTAAAGAAAGCGTAATTGCAGGTTGGCCCTACCATTCCAAGGCCAGGTCCGATATTTCCAAAAGAAGCTATAACCGCTGTAACGGTAGTAACCATATCGAAACCATCAATTGATACCAGCATGATTGATGCAAAAAGAGTAAATACAAAGAGCATTATGTAGGTATTAATAGAACGTAATACCTTATGCTCGATTGGTTTGCCCTCAAATCTTAACACCTTGATACTTCTTGGATGTAACATCTGCTGCATTTCTTTGATAACTGTCTTAAACGCGATAGCCACACGGGATACCTTAAGACCTCCACCTGTAGAGCCTGCACAGGCGCCCACAAACATTAATAATACAAGTATTCCCTTTGAAAAGGTTGGCCAGAGATCGAAATCTACAGAGCTGAAACCTGTTGTTGTGATAATAGAACATACCTGAACAAAACTGTCTAAAAGTGTTCTTCCAAAGCTGCCATTTAGCCCCATATCATGCCAGATATTAAAGGTAATGCCTAAAGTAGAGAGAGCGATAATGCTAAGATATATTCGCATTTCTTCACACTTTATCGCATCCTTAAACTTTTTCATATACATAAGGCAGTATACGTTGAAGTTGATACCAAACATTGCCATAAATACACTGGTGATAATCTGCTGTGTTACTGTGTAACCACCGATACTGGAATTTTTAACACCAAAACCTCCTGTACCGGCAGAGCCAAAGCTTATTGCTATAGCATCGAAAACTTCCATTTTTGTAGCGATTAAGAGAATAATCTCTGTAACAGTCATAAGGAAGTAGATAACATATAATATCATTGCTGTTGAGCGGACCTTAGGAGTGAACTTACTAACTGATGGTCCCGGGCTTTCTGCTCTCATGATATGTATATCGTTTCCTCCGGACTTTGGCAGGATGGCTAATACGAATACAAGCACGCCCATACCGCCGATCCAGTGTGTAAAGCTTCGCCACATCAAAATGCTTCGTGAAAGACATTCTACATCAGATAAAATACTGGCTCCTGTTGTAGTGAAACCTGAAACAGTTTCGAAAAGGGCATCAGTGAAAGATGGTATTTCGCGGCTGATATAAAATGGAAGAGCTCCAATGATACTGAGCACTATCCAGCTGAGAGCTACACACACAAAGCCTTCTCTTGCATAAAAGGTTGTTATCTCTGGTTTATTACGCATGCATACCCATCCGATTCCCAGACAGAGCACTGCACATAAAACAAAAACGAGAAATGTTTTTTCCCTATATATAATTGAGGTTACTATTGGGAGAGCGAATAATGCTCCCTCTAAGAACATTACTATTCCCAAAAAGTATATTATCATCTTACGATTCATATAAATCTCCATATAATGACGCAAAAAATATTCCAAATGCGCCATAAATCTGTATTTGACTTCTTTATATTAATTTGTCAAATCATTATAGAAGTATATCTGTTAAATCCTGGAAGCCTGTATTGGTGGTAACTACTACAACGGTATCACCTTTTTCTATAGTTGTTAGACCATTAGGAGTGATTCCTTTTCCATCTCTAAAGATAGTAGCGATAAGAAGGTTTGGCTTAAGTTTTAAGTCTTTAAGAGGAATACCTACTACCGCTGAGCTGTCAGCTACGTAGAATTCCAAAGCTTCAGCTTTATCGTCAACAATCTTGTAAAGTGTTTCGATGTTACTGCCAAGGGAATTCTGCATTGCACGAACATATGCAAGAATACGGTCAGCAGTGATTTGCTTTGGATTAATAATACTTCCTAAATTTAAAGAATTTATAACGCTCTTGAAACCGATACGGTTAATCTTAGTAATGAGCTTGCATGAAGAAAGGCTTGCTGCATAAAGAGAAAACATAACATTTTCTTCATCAATACCTGTAAGAGATGCTACAGCATCCATAGTATCGATACCTTCCTCTAAAAGAAGGTCCTGCTCTGAACCATCTCCATGTA
>JAZUFJ010000243.1:0-1613 GCA_045640645.1 Lachnospiraceae bacterium | reverse complement strand
CTGCTAAAACCTCTGTTGCAAATTCTATAATAGCTACTAATTTCCCTGGCCTGGCATATTCATTCAAATATATAGCAGCGCCTACGCCTATAGGTGTGGCTATAAGCATGGTTATAAGTATTATCAATAGCGTATTTACTATATTTCCAGCTATTCCCACTGTACCTTTTCTTACAGAGGTTACCGTAGTAAGGAATTCTGGCGTTACACTTTTAAGCCCATTTGATAGAACGTAAATAATAATAAAAACCAAAAACAATACTGCTATAAGGGAGCAAAGAATTATTAATCCATATAATAAAATTCCGCTTATTCGCATCTTGTGCGTATTAATATCCTTAGTCATTACTTAGCTCCCCCTTTCGCTTCAGCTTTGCTAACATCAGATTAATAATCATAACAAATATGTACAGAACAAGACCTACCGTAAACAATACCTGTCTATGCAAGCCTGATGCATAGCTCATCTCGCTGACAAGCTGTGTAGTCAGAAATCTTACTGAATTAAACGGTAATGGTATATTAACTGCGCCACCGGCTACCATATTAATAGCCATAGCCTCGCCTAAAGCCCTTCCGATTCCGAGCACAATACCAGTCATAATTCCAGACTTCGCCGCTGGGATAACAACCTTAAATATCGTTTGTAGTTTAGTAGCTCCTAACGCCAAAGAAGCATGTCTCATACTATCAGGTACTGCTCTGATACTGGAACAGCTGACATTTATCACTGTTGGTAAAATCATGATTGCCAATACGATAATAGCTGATATAAGATTAGCTCCACCAGTAAACTGATGTTCATTATTTCCTGAAAAAATCGCTTTTTCCAGTTTATACATAAGTGGATTTAATACCATAAGTCCTATAAGGCCATATATTACAGATGGAATAGCTGCCAATAGCTCAACTGCTGAAGATAATATCTTTGATATCTGTCTCCCAGCCGCAGTACTACCGGTAATGTCTGTTAGAAAAACTGCTGTGAGCAATCCTACAGGCACTCCTATAAGAACCGCCCCAAAGGTTCCTACAATAGAAGAAAGAATGATATATGCTATTCCAAAATGTGCATCGGCAGCTGTTGGCTTCCAAACAGTTCCAAATAATAAATCAAGAGCACCTACCTTTAATATTGCAGGTGCTCCTTTTAGAAACATATAAAGTGTAATAGCCAACACCGAAACCACTGCAACAATAGCCATAAATAGAAATATATGATTTGCTATTCTCTCAGAAATTCTTTTCGTGGTTTTCTTCATATATTGACGGTGCCTCCTTAATTAATTAGGAATAATAAGGCCTACTGACTTAATAATTTCTTTGCCTTCTTCAGAGCCAATATACTCAAACCAAACCTTTACAACATCGCTCTGAGCAGAGATTTCGCCCTTTGTTGCCATTACAAAAGGTCTCTGAAGCATATACTTTCCGGCAAGAATCTCAGCCTCTGAAGGCTCAATGCCATCAATTTTCATGCCGGTCACACTACTATCAACTACATCAAGCGAAACATAGCCGACAGATCCAGGTGTTGAAGCAACCTTTGCAAGCACAGCACCTGTACTGTCAAGCTCCTGGGCATATTTACAGTTATCCTTAACCTTTAAAAG
>JAZUFJ010000242.1:0-1709 GCA_045640645.1 Lachnospiraceae bacterium | reverse complement strand
GGAAAGACAGAAAGAGAATGCGTAAATACTATAGTAAACACTATCGAGGAAGCTGGTTTTGTAGATATTACACGCCTTGCCGGATCTGAAAACAAATTAAAAGCCGGTGACAAGGTTTACAGTGTTAACATGAATAAAACTGTAGCTATGTTTATTATTGGTGAAGAAGATATGGCAAATGGTATGAATATCCTTGGAGCACATATTGATTCCCCAAGATTAGATATTAAGCAGAATCCTTTATACGAAGATAAAGAGCTTGCTTATCTTGATACCCATTACTATGGTGGCGTAAAGAAATACCAGTGGGTAACCATTCCGCTTGCCCTTCATGGTGTAATCGCTAAAAAGGATGGCACTATTGTTGAGGTAAACGTTGGCGAGGAAGAAGATGATCCAGTATTCTTCGTATCTGACCTTTTGATACATCTTTCTCAGGAACAGCTTGAAAAGAAAGCTGCAAAGGTTATAGAAGGTGAAGCCCTTGATATCATTATTGGTAACAAACCACTTATCATTGATAAAAAAGACAAAGATAAAGCTAAAAAAGAAGAATCCGAATCAGTTAAAAAGAATATATTAAATATTTTAAGTGATTTATACGGAATAGAGGAAGAAGACTTCTTATCTGCTGAGCTAGAAGTTGTTCCAGCCGGAAAAGCAAAGGAAGCAGGTTTTGACAGATCAATGATCCTTGCATATGGACAGGACGACAGAGTATGTGCTTTCCCTTCAATGAAGGCAATGTTAGAAATTGGTACTCCAAAGAGAACAGCCTGCTGCCTTCTCGTAGATAAAGAAGAAATAGGCTCTGTAGGAGCTACAGGTATGCAGTCAAAGTTCTTTGAGAACACTGTTGCCGAGGTAATGGATTTATGTGGAAGCTATTCTGAGCTGAAGCTTAGAAAATGTCTGGCAAATTCATTCATGCTTTCTTCTGATGTAAGCGCCGGCTTTGATCCTTCTTATGCATCAGCTTTCGAAGCAAAAAATGCTGCATATCTTGGACATGGTGTTGTATTTAACAAGTTTACCGGTTCACGTGGTAAATCAGGCTCAAATGATGCTAACGCAGAATATATTGCACAGCTTAGAAAGATATTCGACAAGAATAAGGTTGCTTTCCAGACTAGTGAGCTTGGAAAGGTAGATCTTGGTGGCGGCGGTACTATCGCATATATTCTTGCCCTTTATGGCATGAACGTAATAGACGCCGGTGCAGCAGTTCTCAATATGCATGCTCCTTGGGAGGCTACCTCAAAGGTTGACGTTTATGAACTGCTCAAGGGATATATAGCATTTTTAAATGAAGCAGGCCAGGTGTAATCACCTGACCTACTTCTTGATTTTTTAATACCTTATGATATACTAATGTAGCGGTTTGTTTTAATCGCTATCGGGGTGTGGCTCAGTTTGGCTAGAGCGCTGTCTTCGGGAGGCAGAGGTCGCGCGTTCGAATCGCGTCACCCCGAGTATTTTTTTGTCTCTGATCATCTTTTATTCTATTCCAAAACAATCCCAGACATTATTACTTCACAACTGAACAACCTTCGTATCTAAGTCTGATTTTAGGCTCAGCTTTTATAACATCGTAGTAGTTATAGATCATATCCTCTTTTTCAGCGTTCATAACCGAAGCATCAATATCACCATCAAAGTTTGTACCATCCTTTGGCGTAGCAAATATTCTGACAGAAGATTTTTTTGCC
>JAZUFJ010000241.1:0-4334 GCA_045640645.1 Lachnospiraceae bacterium | reverse complement strand
ACGCCTATATGTCCTTCTCCACGAGTAAGTCTCAAATCTGTTGCTGTATAATCATTACCCTCATTAAGGCCATAAGTTAAAAGTTCACATGTATTACCATTAGTAACATCCTTAACATGAGCATCATCACCATTAACGATTCCGACCTTGCACTGTTTGAACAGGAGTCCCTTACAGTTCATATAATCTTCGAAATTCTTATGCTCATTAGGTCCGATATGGTCTGGCTCGATGTTTGTAAATATACCCAGCTCGAAATCTATAGCCTGTGTCCTGTGGAGCATCAAGCCCTGGGATGAAACCTCCATAACTACTATCTGGACCCCGGCATCCACCATTTTTCTGAAATATCCCTGTAGCACGAAGTTTTCAGGAGTGGTATTCTTTGCCGGTATATGTTCATCGCCTATGATAACTTCGATAGTACCGATAAGACCTACCTTATATCCTGCATTTTCAAGGATTGATTTTATCAGGTATGTAGTTGTTGTCTTTCCCTTTGTACCTGTAATACCTATTACCTTAAGCTGCTTTGCAGGATAGTTATAATAGGCCGCTGCCATAAAGGCATAAGCATATCTTGTGGACTCAACCTTTATTACAGTGATGCCCTCTGGAGCTTCTACATCCTTCTCCACTATTACCGCTACAGCACCCTTTTCGTAGACCTCATTTATAACTGAATGTCCATCAAAGTTTGCGCCGGCTATACAGATAAAAACGCTGCCTGGCTCTACCTTACGGTTATCAGAGATAATGTTCACGTATTCCTGATCAATATTTCCCTGTACACATTCATATTTTATGTCAACCAATAAATCCCTTATCTTCATGACATCCTCCTCACTTTTGAATATCTTTATTTTGATTATCTGTTACACTTTTATTTTTTGTTATCCAATCACACATTGAATAATCTTACCTACATCCATTCCTTAATAGCTACCTGTATGCTTTTATTACCCATGTATTCGTTTATCTGGGGCTGGTATATTACGGATATTTTGTCCTTTTTTGCGATCTCTTCTGCCAGCTCGTCACCATTGCCAAAAATGATTCCATCAAAGGTCTGTTCAGACCCTTCCGGCTTAAGCTTTAGCTTTAACGCGTTCCGGTTCTTGCCCATCACAAATGTATTTAAAACGCTTACATTTTTTTCAGCAAATAATGGCTTGGAATTGCCCATTCCATAAGGTGCCAGACGATCCAGCTCGTTAACAAAATCTAAAGAAGCATATTTCATTGGCATCGGAATATCTATTACTATCTTTTCTATCAGCTGCTCTTCAGTAAGTGTATTATTTTCGTTAAGTCTATATCTCAGCTCATCAATTTTCTCTTCTTCGATTGACAAGCCTGCTGCCATCTTATGTCCGCCATATTTTATGAAAAGATCGTTAACCTTTGTCATCTCTTCATACATATTATAGGCCTCGATCGACCTTCCTGAGCCCTTTACGTTTTCATCCCCTTTAGTGAGGACGAAGGTTGGTTTATAGAATTTTTCCTTTATTCTTCCGGCAACTATTCCTGCAAGAGATTCGTGGCAATCAGGTATATATATTACCAGAACCTTATCCTCCTGCATGGAGCTCGCCATTTTCATACCTATAGCTGAAAAAGTTTCCGTCATTTGTTTACGGCTGTCATTAAGCTCTTTTAGTTCCTTAGCGATTGTCACCGCGCTTCCCCTGTCCTCTGCCATGAATAGGGATAGAGCTCTTGTGGCATTATCCAGCCTTCCTGTGGCGTTTACACATGGTCCAAGTATAAAGCCTATATGATATGGATTAAGCATTGTCCTATCAATATTTGTTACATCTATTAAAGCGTTTATCCCCTGATTAGTGGATCTGCCCATAAGCTTTAGACCATATTTAACGATAATACGATTTTCATCAAGTAAAGGCATCACATCCCCCACCGTCGCAAAGGCCGCGAACTGAAGAAGCTCATCCTTTAAGCCTTCTATTTCCTCTGCCGGCAGTTCCATATCATTAAACATGCTTTCTATAAGCTTATATGCTACCACTGCACCACATATTTCTTTATAAGGATATGTGCAATCACTCTGCTTTGGATCTATTACTGCATCAGCACAGGGCAATAAATAGGTCTTTTCATCATCTACTATTTCATAGGGTACTTCATGATGATCAGTAACTATTACTGTCATTCCATTATTCTTTGCATATTCTATCTCTGCTCTGGCCGCTATTCCATTATCACAGGTCACTATAAGCTTTACGCCATCATTTATTGCTTCATCAATAATGTTTGAGTTCAGACCATATCCATCCCGTACTCTGTCAGGAAGCCTTACATCGCTTTCAAGCCCAAATTTACTAAAGCCCTTATATAGAATATACGAAGCGCATACACCATCTATATCATAGTCACCTACTATACGCGTCTTTAGCCCATTTTTCTTTGCTTCTCTTATAATATCTACCGCTTTATCAATATCCTTAAGTAATCCCGCCGGATATAAATCTTCAAGTGTGCCATTAAGAAATTTATTAATATCCGCATCTTCTATAACATCTCTGTTACGAATAATCCTGGCCAGCATAGGTGTAATATTATATTTTTCTGCTATCCCGTTAAAATCAGCTTTTTTTGCCGCAACTACCCATTTTTTCATTTATATACATTCCTTCAGCAATGCATTTCTATACTTTAGAAATCTAAGGTTTTAACAGTTTCCAATAATTTCTTTATTTTTTCATAATAATAATCTCTCTCTTCTATTGCTGCTTCTGAAAGATTAATTCCATTTTTGTACAATCTCTTTATACATCTTGCATATGCTAGAACGGCAGCTTTGTCTGTTACCTCTTTTATTCTGTCCTCATCATCAGTTTTAAGATAACACTTCATAAATTCATTGAAAAATTCCGCCTGCTTTGCATATGAAAATCCCATAAAGTCTTCTGAAATTCTATGATTAAGCTCACCATTGGCAATATAAAACTGATACAGCCCTGATAGCTCAATTATTGGATGACCTATGGATAATCTGTCCATATCAATGATTATCGGTTCACCTTTCTCCATCATAACGTTCCCTGTATGGAAATCACCATGGATGACTGTTGTAACATGTGGCAGGGCATCAATCATTTTTTTTATGTCCTCAGCCAATTCCTCATCAAACCAGCATATTCCGTTTTCTACCCAGTCATAAACTTTAGTAATATATTCATCCAGTTTCATTTCAGAGCCGTCTATGGCATGTATATCAGCTGCAAGCTTTGCCATTATTTCACCATATCCGGCTGCTCTTGAGGGATCTTTAGCTATTAAATCAGAAATAGAATCAGATCTAAGAAGCTCAAACATCGAACCATAGCAATCCCCTACCTTTACTATACCAAATGAAATAGCCGTTGGTATTCCCGCAACAAAAGCTTTTCTTGCCAGACTGTTCTCCAGCTCTATATCTTTATAGGTATTGTTCGCGTTATATACTTTAATTACCAGCTCATCATCATAACGATAAACGGTTCCTTTAGCGCCTCTGCCAATAACAGGGCAGCCCTCTACAGAATATTCCCTATACTTTTTATATCTGGTCTTTTCGTTTTCAAAGGTTCCCGGCCATATATAATTAATAAAATTAATAAACTCCTTAAAGGCTCCTGTTCTGTTAAGATCTATCTCAAGATATTCAGCGATGGTTTTGTAATACCATTTATGCATATTGGGATCCTTCTGGTTAAATTTATCCCATACAGCTTCACCTTCTTCAGCATATTCCCCTGCAAGAGATCTGATATTAGACAGCTTGTCTCCAAGCCATAGCATCTTTACTCCGATATCCTTTGTATTTTCTAATCCTAAGAGAGTTTCTTCTTTACGCTTCTTCCAGCTTAAAGCTTTATCCTCGTTTTCATATTTATTTTCAGTTTCAGATGCTACCAGATCTGCCACACGGTTACCAAACCTTGCACGGATCTCATCAAGAGAGCCATCTGTATCCTCTACTACATCATGAAGCACTCCTGCTGTAATAACCTCTATGTCATCTGTATAGGTAGATATAATCTGTGCCACCTCCAGAGGATGGAGAATATATGGCTTATTTCCACCTTTTCTAACTGCTCCGGTATGCATTACTGTTGAGTATATTATTGCCTCTTCTAAAATATTCACTATGACACCCCTATTAAAGTATTTATCAACTTCTTTATTTTACCACAATATATATAAAAAACCGAAAAAAAACTATCATATTAGACGCAAAAACAGCCACAACTTTATAAGCTGTGACTGTTTCTGATTGTATATAATATACGGTTCAAAAGATAATTTAACTTAACGGCAATTATCTT
>JAZUFJ010000240.1:0-6151 GCA_045640645.1 Lachnospiraceae bacterium | reverse complement strand
AATCCGGAATATTTCCAAATTGCATTCCCGATACAGAAACTAAAACATCTTTTGTCATATATCTCCATTTCTATTTTATATATCAATTTCTATTGGTAAATTTATCGTTCTATAAACCTCTAAATTTATAAATTTTTCACCCTTGATTAAATCTAATATTCCTCAATATTGACATAATCCGTTGTAAAATGATCTGTATCAAGTATTTTAGCCGCAAACCTTCCAAACTTGTCTGCCTGATCACTAACATAAAAATGATACTTTTCATGAGTAGGTATTCCTGCCTGAGTATTCAGCATATCTGACGCTAGTAATAGTTCCTTCAGTTCTTTTGCTGTTTCAAAAGCAGGGTTTACCAAAGTGATTTTGCTTCCCACTATCTTTTTAATAGCCGGAGCCAGTAATGGATAATGTGTACAGCCTAAAATAAGCGAATCTATATCGTCACTTATCAAATCTTTAAGATATCTTCTGATAATTTCGTCTGTTACAGGATCATCCAGCATACCTTCTTCCACCAGAGGACAAAACAGTGGACAAGCCTTTCCAAGAACAGTCACATCCTTATCAATATCCTTTATAAAATTCTGATACATATTACTGTTTATAGTAGATTCTGTCGCTATTACGCCTATTCTTTTGTTCTGAGTCTGCTTAGCCGCTACCAATGCTCCAGGCTTTACCACTCCAATAATAGGAATATTTAATTCCTTCTCTACCTCACTAAGAGCACAGGCGCTCATAGTATTACAGGCTATTACTAATGCCTTGACATCATGTGTGAGCAGGAATCTTATTATCTGCCTTGTATATTTTATGATTGTAGTTTTTGATTTGCTTCCGTATGGTACTCTTGCAGTATCTCCAAAATATACTATTCGCTCATTTGGAATCTGCTGCATTATCTCCCTTGCAACAGTAAGACCGCCTACTCCGGAATCAAATACACCTATTGGTGCCTGGTTATCTATCATTACTTAACCTCGTTTAACTGATTTATTATTGCTATTTCCTGATTATCAATATGCGTTTCCACATACTCTTTTGCTTTTTCTTTATCCCTGCTGATAATTGCGTTCATTATTAAGGCGTGTTCCTCGATAAGTCGCATATGCTTATCACAGTCTTTAATATATTCCAATCTATATCTGAATATTCTGTCCGCTAAATTATTCATCATCTGAATAAGTCTGTTATTCTTTGATGCAATTAGAATAATATCATGAAAACGCACATCGGCCTTAGCTATCGTGGTAGCATCTTCCGTTTTTGTACATCTTTCAAATTCTTCAGCTGCATTTTTCAGCTCTTCTATCTCTTCATCTGTAATACGTTCACAGGCCAGGGTGATTGATAATACTTCTAAAGCCCTTCTTACCTCTAAAACATCTACTAAATCCTGCTTTGAGATATCTGCTACCTCTGCTCCCTTTCTAGGAATCATAGTCACCAGACCCTCTAATTCCAGCATACGTATGGCCTCTCTTATAGGCGTTCTCGATACCCCTAACCTATTCGCCAGATGAATCTCCATTAATCTTTCTCCCGGCTTTAGCTCTCCGGTAAGAATCCCTTCTCTCAATGTATTAAATACTACATCACGTAAAGGAAGAAACTCATCCATTTGAAGTTCAAGCTTATGTTCCTCCATAATACCTCTCCCTGGATAATCATTCCTTATCTCGTAAAGGATTATAAAAATCTGTCAAAAATACCTGCTTAGCCAGTTCAGATTCCTTTACTTTTTCATAGGCAGCCTTTGCCACTTCCTCGTTATCAAAAAGTCCAAAAACGGTAGGACCACTTCCGCTCATTAAGGCATTTAAAGCCCCGTTTTCTTTCATAATATTCTTTATATCTTCTATTACAGGATATTCTGCTACTGTTACACTTTCCAAAACATTCCCTAATTTATCAGCTACTTTATATATATCGCCCTGTTCTATGGCTTCCTTTATTCCATCTATATCCGGATGATCCACTATTTCCTTAGAATCTAAAGCCTCGTATACCATTTTTGTAGAAACACTTATCGGTGGCTTCGCTATAAGTACATGACAGTTTGGAGCTGCCTTAAGAGATGTTAATACTTCACCTATACCTTCAGATAAAGCGGTTCCCCTCAAAACACAATATGGAACATCTGCTCCCAACTTAACTCCTCGCTCCATAAGATCTTTTGTGCTTAAGCCCAGATTAAATAATGCATTCATACCTACAAGAGTAGCAGCTGCGTCCGTACTTCCCCCTGCCATTCCTGCTGCTATAGGTATCCTTTTTTCAAGATCAATCACAACGCCCTTTTTTATTCCAAACTCATCTATAATAAGCTTTGCTGCCTTATAGATCAGATTATTCTCGTTTACCGGTAAAAAAGATAAATTTGTGTTAAGAACAATACCCTCTTCATCTTTTACCTTCATACTTATCCTGTCAAAAAGTCTGACATTCTGCATTATCATGCGTACATCATGATACCCGTTTTCTCTTACACCTATAACATCAAGACCAAGATTAATCTTTGCCATTGCTTTTAAATCTATCTGATTCATACTTATTGTCCTACTTTTCTGTGTGTCAAAACTATAATTTGATGATATAGCTGATTATTTCATACTATGCATTTCCACAACTATATCATCATATTGTACCATTATTTAAGAAAATAGAAAAGCTTATCCGAAGATAAGCTTAGATTAGGAAATACTGAAGCATCTCATATTTTAGCTCTGTTCCCTCTTTTATTGATTCCGGAAGAAGAGCTCTGGCTACAAGCTTAAGGTCGTCAGACTCTATATCTGTTCTAATTAAATTTGCATAATCTCCATCAATACTTACTACTCTGTAATACCATGTTTCCATTATCTTTACTCCTCGTAATATTTTGTATATTTTTAAACTATAGACTATAGTTACTTCCAAGCTCCTTCAGAGCCTTCTTTATTTCGTCCACTACCTCATCAGGTCCAATAATCCTTACTCCTGCACCAAGTCCAAAGAACCATCCAAAAAACTGAGGGCTTATAGCCACGTCTACAAAAGTAGAAGAACGCTTTTCATCAACAGGCTTTATAATAATATCTTTTCCGAATCTGTCAATGAATACACCAACCATATCATTATCAAATTCCACATGAACACTTCTTTTATTTCCACTATACATTCCAAAGTTCATCTTTGAATACTGAGCCATATCAAAGTCCTTGAACATGGCCTTTCCATCACGACTCTCTTCTGTTAGGGAAATACTCTTCATTTTATCTACTCTGTAATGCTTTATAACCTTATCATTATCATCATAAGCTACCAGATAATAATTTTCATCGCTCCAGGTCAGAGCCCAGGGGCTTACCTTATATACATAGCCCTCTCGTCTTTCCACAAGCTTTTTAGAGGTATTCCATTTATAATATTTAAAGGTAATCTTTTTGTTATCAGCTATCGCTTTATGTATATCGTCAACATTATAATAAATGCTTTCGTTCATGGTCTTTACTCTGCCCTGAACATAAATCTGTCTCGAGAGCTGGGATGCCTGATGTTCACTTACCAGTTTTTTTATTTTTCCTATAAGCTCTCTTGATTTCTTTTCAGTTATAAATTTTGAGGATTGTATTGCATCTATTAAAAGCTTTACCTCTGCCAGCTCGAAATCTCTGGAAGCTACGCGATATAGAGTCTCTCTGCCTACCTGATCCTTAATTATCTCTATTCCAAGCTTATCTGTAATATCTGCAAAATCTGTATATAAGCTCTTTCTTTCAGCGGTTACTCCTCTCGCTTCAAGCTCACTGATTATCTGGGCAAGTGTAAGACCATGGTCCTCATCAGTTTTTTCCAGCATAATCTTAGTAAGAATAGAAAGCTTTAGTTTTTGATTTTCTCCTCTTGCCATGTCATCCCCCCACTTTTATTCCAGTCCCTTACACCAGTTTGTAAGCTTTTCAACTGCCGGATTAACATTATTACCAGACCACGCGATATCAAAGTCGATAGTCTCAGCGCTTCCGTCCTCGTTTACTACCGGAATTATTCTAAGGTCTGTGTTCTTCTGCTGGAGTCTTATTATATATTCCGGCATAAGACTGATACCCATACCTATAGATATCATAAGAAGAATCGTTTCCGGCTCTCTTTCAAGAGCTACTATGTTAGGAACGAAACCTCCCTTTCTATACATAAGCACAATCTCTTCCATCTCGTCTTTTGCTCTTGCTGAAGGCTGCATGATAATAAAATTTTCATCTGCCAGATCCTTATAATTTATTGTAGTTCTTCCGGCAAGCGGGTGTCCCTGATATAAAACAGCCATAAGAGGATAGCTTCTTAAATATTGCCTGTTAATATATTCCGGAATAGCATGATTAGGGGATAAAATAAAAGCCACATCCAGCTCTCCCTTATCCATGTTTTCCAATAATCCACTCATAGTATCTCTGCATAAAGAAAGATTAATATTAGGATAAGCTCCATGAAAGCCCCTTAATATATCTGAGCAATCACTCTGTCCGTAACCACTAATAAACCCTATCTTCAGCTCTCCCTCTATTCCAGTGGCCGCACTTCTGGCAAGTCTTACCGCCTCATTGCTTTTTTCCAGTATGGTACGGGCTTCCTTAAGATATATTTTCCCAGCAGTGGTAAGCTCAACATGATGCTTATCTCTGATAAACAAAGGTACCCCAACTACCTTTTCTAAATTTCTAATCTGCTGTGTTATAGCTGTCTGGGAAATAAAGCACTGATTAGCAGCCTTTGTAAAGCTTAAATTATCTGCTACAGAAACAAAGTATTCCAATTGATTAAGATTCATTATCTAACCTCACATCTTAAACATTTCCTCTGTTGCAAGCCTTGCCTTTGCAACCGGTATTCCCAGATCTTTATCCGGGAAACAGTAATATTGCGCCTTATGATCTCCTATACTTATCATATCACCTATCTCATACCAGAAATAATCAGCATAAAGACTATATGAATGCTTTGGAGCCTGCTCATAATTAAGCCTTCCACCAAAGCCTGTAAGCTTAAAGCCTGAGCAATCATGTTTTAGATGAGCCTTTCCTACATCATACATAGATTTTGTATCTACAAGCATAAGAACTTCGGCATCCATTTCCATTTTATAGGTTCCATTTTTTATTTCTTCTGCAACACATTCTCTTTCCCATGCATACCAATCAGGGATAAGAAGCCTGTCATCTTTATTATTTGTATTCTCAAGATATCCGTTTTCTAAAAGTTCATAGTCTTCTCCACAATCACCACAGATAATGTGAGTACCTTTTCCTATCATCTTGCCTTCACATCCGCATTTCCTGCATTTGTATAATACTCTCTGAAGATCATCCGCCCTAAAGGTCTCCTTTACCAGAACATTATCCTTAAGCTGTTCCTTAAAGTGATTATAGCTGAAGGCATTCTTTAATATCTCGTTTATCTCATCCATAGATTTCTCCTCTATGTCAGAAGGAGACAAAAGATATTCTACCTTTGCCGAAACTTTTACATCTCTTTTTCTGAGATTATTATATAAAGGATCCCTTAAAAAGGCACCTTTAGTCCTTATCATAATCACCGGAACCTTTAAAAGCTTAGTGAGCTTGGCTAAGCTGTCCGGCAGTGGAGTCTCAGTTCCGTCAAAGGAATAGCTTGCCTCCGGATACATAAGAATAGAGCTTTTTAAGGTATTCACTACATATGCAGCGTCCTTTATCATAGTCATATCGGTAATAAATTTCTTTGTAGGGATACATCCCAGCTTTCTCATAAGAAATTCTTTTCCTATCATTCCATCATTGGTCATAACAATATGATAGGATCTGTTATATAAAAGCTTTGCTATTATCTGAAGATCAGTAAAGCTGGAATGGTTCATAAGAAACAAAGCCGGCTCATCTGCTTTAAGCTTCTCCATCCCTATTTCTTCATATGTAAATTTTGTGTCCTTAAGCTCCTTTTCAGATAAGGTTTTCATCAGCCATCTGAAAAAAGGTGATTGTGGGGATGGTTTAATATGTTTTTCTTTTTTTATGTTTAAAACTTCATCATATGATTTTTTTGTTACCTTTATTTTCATAACTTCAATTTCCTAATAATATCTCCGTTCATAATAAGTCCATATGCATAACAATACTGCTTATAGACTTCT
>JAZUFJ010000239.1:0-1542 GCA_045640645.1 Lachnospiraceae bacterium | reverse complement strand
AAAATAAAGCTGTTCCAGCACACCATTTGAGTGCACATACATAATGTAACTAATGTACTGGTTACACAAATGAAAATGCTTTGTACTTTCGTGCCATATAATATTCATTTATGAATCCTTTCTAAATTTAAAAATAAAATGTTTTTTAAAATATAAACGTGGTCACTACGATATTCTTATCAGGATAATATTGCATTACGTGGTCTTATATGTCAATATGCGTCCCTTTTACAAATATACACATGGAATTATATGTTTCCAAGTGATATAATTCCATGCCTTTTTATGCTCTCATTATGTCAATATGTGACATGTTGTTTTTCTATATCATTTACCTATCTGCCTTCTTTATAATAGCAATCACCTGCAGTCCCCTAAAATCAAGGTTTTTCAGACTTTTTATAAAAAGCCCGAATAAAATATGATCGCTTTTCCATTGCAATATTCCTATTTCAATATAGCAAATTCTGACATTGTGTATGTTCTTAGATAGATATACTATTATGATATATAAATCAGCACTCATACAAAAATATTACAAAACTAAACATTTTTCAAGAGGTATTATTATATGGCGTTTCAGGAACTAGCGGGATGTGATTTCTTTAAATTCGTAAATTACGAAAATTCAGACGATTTTTATTTATATGAAATGGGATCCTGCGCATGCGATCCAAATTATTCATATGAACATCTCGTTTTAAAACGTACTATTATCCATTTTGTTTTAAGTGGAAAAGGCAAGCTCTTTTTAAATGGCAAAGAATATGAAGTACATGCACATCAGGCCTTTATTATCCCGGAAGGTAACCGTGCAAGATATTGTTCAGACAGCAAGGATCCCTGGGAATATGTCTGGTTCCATATAGGTGGTCCAAAATTTCCACAATTGTTAAAGGAGGCCGGGCTCACTATCAATAATCCTGTATATACGCCAACCGGCTGTGCCGAAAAGATTGAAGGTCTGGCAAAAGACATATTAGCAAATTATTCCAGAGAGTATTATTGCATAGGTAATATATATCAGATCTGCGATTATATGATTGAATATTCCAAAGATAAGAAAACCACAGAGGTAAACAATTCTTTGTTATATGTCAAAACAGCCATAGCCTATATCCAGCTCAAATATTCGGAAAATGTTAAAATAGAGACTATCGCCTTTTCATGTGGTCTTAACAGAAGCTATCTTACAAGACTGTTTAAAGAGGCTACAGGATATTCTCTCCAGGAATATCTTCTGACATACCGCATGAAAATGGCTGGAAAGCTACTTCTGGAAACAGATCAAAGCATACAGGATATTGCTACATCTGTCGGATATGGAGATTCTTTTACTTTTTCAAAAGCTTTTAAACGTCAGATGGGTAAATCTCCCAGCGAATATCGTAAAAATGAACATACTTCTTAAGCATTTTGAGCATAAAGAAAGAACGGTTCCTATCATACAGGAACCGTTCCTTTTTAGTTATAAATCAAATTATACTAATTTGCATAATAGTTTATTAAGCAGCCTTTAAGAATAATCTCTCTCTCAGCATC
>JAZUFJ010000238.1:0-8298 GCA_045640645.1 Lachnospiraceae bacterium | reverse complement strand
AATTAAGCCAATGGGCGCTCCTCATGACAAAAGAACCGTCCCTAATAACCTATAGCTGCTAAAACCATGTCCAGAGTTTCAGCGTTCATTACAGAAAAGGCCTCTGTAACATGTGGCTGTTCACCGCTTAATATACATCTGCCAAGCTGTTCAACCTCAAGGCGGTAGTTTTGAAGAGTGGAAACTGTTTTTACCTCCTCTTTTCCATCAACACATAATGTATAAGAAAGCTCTCCTGACTGGTTAAATTCCGTGGCAGATTTAATGTATCCCTTTGATCCATGGATATATAGTCTGTCCATTCTTCTATCCATCTCTGTTTCAAAGTTCATACCACAATTAAAGGCAGCACGGCTTCCATCATCAAACTTCATAATAGCAGCTGTGAGAACATCTACTCCCTGTTCAGAATATTCTGCAACGCCCTGTACCTTAACTGGTACCTTTCCAAGCATCCATAAAATAATACTTGTACAGTAGCATCCCAGATCATATGTTGCTCCACCATAACATTCCTTCTGTGTTCTGATATTTGTCAAATTATAGAAAGATGTTAAAAATGCAGCCTCTATATAGCTAACTTCTCCAAAGCTCTTATTATCTATCTCCTCTTTAAGCGCAGCAATATATGGTGTATGCAAGTATGCAAAAGCCTCCATAAGAAGTACACCTTTTTTCTTAGCAGCTGCAAAAAGCTCTTCAACCTGCTTCTTTGTAGGCGCTAATGGCTTTTCACATAAGATATTCTTTCCAGCTTCTATAGCTTTCATTACCCATTCATAGTGAAGCTGGTTAGGAAGTGGAATATATACTGCTTTAATCTCTTCGTCTGCTAACAGCTCGTCATAGCTTCCATAAGCCTTTTCAAATCCAAATTCTTTCTTAAACTCTTCTGCCTTGTCCATGTTTCTTCCCGCTATGGCATACAACTCGCAGTTTTCTGCTTCCTTCATTCCAGGAATAGTACATCCTCTAGCTATACCAGCAGTTCCTAAAACACCCCATTTGATCTTTTCCATCTCTTATCTCCTTTGTATTCTGTACACATAACCTGCTCTGAATTATGTTACTAGTGTAATTATGCGATTCTTATAGCTATCACCTGCTCTAGCTTCTATTTTCACAGAGCACAAATTTATAATACACAAAAAACCACAATACCAGCTATACCATTTATTGCTATCTTAGTAGCTAAACGTATTACATCTTTATCATTCTATGTAATAATCCAAAGGTTCTGTCCAGTACTCGTTCTCATATATATCCATAAGGTAGCAGCACACCTGTACCGGAACATCTCCTATACTGTCATAATACAATTCAAGCACTGTATCATCTGAATATACCAACGTATTATCGTCTAAAACATAATCGTCCTGATAATTGCCATCGTAATCAAAATAAGAGAATAAGAAATCTATAGTATCTCCATCCCTAAATTTGTAATATCCCTTTGATGACACATCAGAATAATCAGCCTTATATCCTAATACATTAGCTTCTCCTTCTTCACTCCAGCTTACCCATACATTTATGTCTTCTTCACCATTAAGAAGGGCTGGTGCATATCCTAGATACAGAACGCTTCCATCCTTTGCCTCTATCTCTCCTGAATAATAATATGGGATTATACATTCATTGATATATAGCCATTCATAATCATACTCAACAACAAGATCGCCATCATCATCAAATTCTACGTAGTCATCGCTTCCAAGCAAAAGAAAGCCCTCGCCATCATCATAATAAACCTGCTTTTCAACATCAATCACAATGTCCCAGTCTTCATCAGAAAGCTGCAACACATATACGCCATCCTTGTCAGTTATCTCCAGCTCATCTGTATCAACATATGAATAGTAATCCTCATATTCACCTGCAAGATCCTCGTCATACCAGAGCTCAGATATTATATCATCAAAATCATAATCCAGCTCTTCATTACTATAAGGATTGCCACCAGTCTCATCATTGTAACCACCTATCTTCAAAGTTACAAAATCATCAAAGAAGGTATCATATGCTTCTCCCGAAAGGCCAACAGCATTAACTAAATCATGATAATAAGAATAGTCTTCCATTTCTCTATACGGGAAATACATTGCTAGCCCATTCGAGCTATTATCCCTACTTCCCTTTAATATTACAGCATCTAAAACAGCTGCCTTCAGCTCATCACTACCTTTAAGCTTTCCGGCTTTTTCTACAAAATCCACTATATCAATCTGTTCAAATTCACCATCACCATAATCTCTGGCATTTTTTCTTGCCTTTGAAAAAGTTTTAAAGCCATCGTCTCTCAATACTATTTCTGCATTTGACAAATAATCATATAGCTTTTCTACAACATCGGGCACTCTTTTAAGATCAATAAGAGCTAATGTCGATGCCAAATAATCATCTCTGTTATATTCATATGAGCATACACCATATATTATCTGTCTTGCCATTTCCTTTATAGATAATCCAGGATTGTTCTCGAGCGATGACAAAAACTCTGTATAATACCATCCATCCTGTGATTCCGACTCCTCAGAAGCTATAAGGTAATCTGTATATGGCTTCAAAACATTAGCCAGCTCTATCGTGCTCATAAGACAGCAGTCAAAACCGATAAAATCAAATTTAGCTCCTGATTTCTTTAAGCCTTCTCCTATCCCTTTGATAGACAAATTGGATTCTGGGAAATTCTGGTCATGTCCATATCCGCCTATTGTTCCACCACCATGATCCCAGAAAATCAAACCGTACCTGTCAGCAGGATATTCCTTCATAGAGAATTTAATAAAGTCTGCCAGATTACCCGCATCAAGCATAGGGGCATTGGCCTTCTCATGTATTTTTATTAGTCCCTCTTCACCATTAACAAGATATCTTTCAAGCTTGTCTTCAGATATAACATTATTCTGCCACCAGGCTGCTCCACCAGTCTGAAGTACTACCTTAAGATTCTTTCCTGTCTCAGCATATAGCATTTCATTAATATCATCCGTTGCTGCTCCTGCCTCAGACTCCAAATCGGATCCACACATATATACCATTATAGTAATGCTCTCAGCGTCCGTATCCGTCTCAGCTGATTCGTTATTATAAGTTTCAAACCAGTTTATATTCCCATATTCCATTTCCAGGTCATCTTCTGTATCATCCTCATAATAATCATCTGAGAAAATATCACCAATTAGAGAGCTCCCAAACGCCTCCATTGATTTATATAATTCTTCCTCCTCTGCATCAAGCTCAATATCATCATCACATGCAGATAATACAAACGAAAGCATAAGCATTAAAAGTAATATTTCCACTTTAAACAACATTTTTATCTTCTTCATTTTCTTTGTTCCTCAACAATATTCTTTTGGAATCTGTTTATAGCAAAAATGGACAGTCAATTAAACCATCCATTTTGTGCATATCTACCATATTACTTCAGTCTATGTAGTCTCATTATACCCTAACACATAAACATTCATCCAGGCTCTTTATTCCAGCCTACATGTTTCCACCTGTGTTTCCTAAAGAAAGACATGAAGGACAATAATATTTTCCATTTTTTTCTGTAAGTGCCACCAAAGAAAATAATCCTTTACATCCTTCACATTTCTTCTCTCTCGCTCCAAAACCACCGACTACGTTTTCAAGCTCATCCAGATTCAGCTGTCTATTCTTTTCATCTGCCATTTTTTATCCTCCAAAACTAAACCTTCAACATCTTTTCAAATATTATTCGCCACAATAAAACTGTCTTTACCGGATAATATTTTATGTCTCGTATTTATATACGTTTCTTTCTATCAAATGGCTACAATTTATAACTAAAACTTCTTGTTTCCAGCCATTTTGCTTACTGCAGTTGCTATAGCCTTAACAGTATCCTCTATATCATCGTTTATTTCTTTGCTTGTTTTTGAAAGAGCTCCTACTTCCTTTGCTACTACCGCAAAACCTTTTCCTATATCTCCCGCTCTGGCAGCCTCTATAGAAGCATTAAGCGCAAGGATATTCTGACGTGATTGTATCTGGTTAAGAGTCTTTGTCTTATCCTGGATAGACTCTACCAGTCGCTTACATTCCTCTACTCCACCTGATAAAGCATCTATCATAGAAAAATTATATTTTTCATTATACTGGGAATTAATATAATTATTTAATACCTGACCTAAAAGCTCAGCAGATGCCTTGATCGCAGTCTCAGTTTTTACCGGAACCTTGTGAAGCGCCTTAATGTACTGGTCTTCGTCCACTCCTATTTCTCTGGCCACTTTTCTAAATGCCTCTTCATCCGGCTCCTTTGGAAGAACCTGACCTCCAATTACAGAGCCAACAGTCTCACCATTTACTACAAGAGGAATACCAAAATCAATAAGACCTGCATGGCAATGATATACACCCTTGCCTTCTTTATCACATTTTACACATCTTCTGCATCCTTCTTCAGATCCTCTGGTATATTTAATACAGAAATCTGTAAAGTTATAGCAGTCTGATATGTATTCGCCATCTGCTCCTACAGCTACTGTTGCAAGGCCTGTTGCTCCTGCCCAGTTTGACATGATTTTTTCAAATTCCGCCATGTCTGCAAAGTCTTGAATCTTCATAGGTTATCTCCTTCCACTAAACCATTTTTTTCATACGTCTTATAATTCGTACATTTTATATTCTAATTATTTTATAGTCCAATTATCTTATATCTCATAATAATTCTTCATCACACCTTAAGGCTGCATAAAAGAGCTCACTAAACAACCTGGAATACAATTCTTCTCTTTCTTCTCTTTTGCCATCAAGAATAATATAATCAACCTTTGCCCTTCTGCCTGCCTCTCCATCCTTAACATCTCTGTCTCCTATCATAAGGATATCCTCAGGGTTCAAATCATTATCATGCATAATAATATACAGTCCCTTTGGTGATGGCTTTAGCTCATTTATTCTTGGCATTGTAGCGCTGTAATATCCGTCTGCCTTTATACCCATAGCCCTCATTTTATCCTCTATAGGATAATCAGAAAAAATGTAAACCTTAACATTAAGCTTCCTAAGCATAGCTATTATCTGGGCTATAAGCAGATCCTCACTCTCTTTTATTGCATTTAAAGGATTATCATGTATCCATTTTGTTATAACAGACCTGACATGTTCTTCCTTGGAATGCATTTTCTTAGCCAGATATCTGTACTGCAAATCATCAAGGTTGACATTTTCAGCAGTTTCTCCAGGTTTTACACATCTTAACACTGCCTCAGAATGTGCCACAAGAATATCATCCCATTCATCTCTTACTTCCCTGAACTTTTTTAGTATTAATAAATCCTTAAGCTCAAAAGGATGAGAAATAAAATACTTTGCTAATCTTTTCGCCATAGTCATTCTCAACTGTTTCTGGTAATACAATGTACCATCAAGATCAAAAACCACAGCGCTATATTCATTTATAAGTCTTTTTCTTTCCTCAATCATTATCTATGCACCCGTGATAAAAACTATACTCCTAAAAGGAATGGCTCCATCCAGAAATTAAGGAAGTTCAAATCTACAAAAGTTAACAAGAACAGTATCACACAGAGAACAGCAATATAAATAAGCAGCTTTTTCTCTCTGTAAAGCTTTTCAGGCTTCTGAACTGCAGAATCCGGCTTAAAGCTGATATAAAGATAAAAGCAGAATAATCCAAATACAAATGGCATAGCTACAAGATACTCTATTCTGTATTTAATCATAAATACACCAATAAAGAAGGTAGCTGTCATAGCATAGAAAAATGTAGAAACTAAAAGAGATATCTCTGAATAATGCTGGAAAGATTTTCTATATAATCCGGCTCTCTCAGGATCGCCTATCATTCTGTATTCAGCAAAACGTTTTGTAGCCATAAGGAACGCTCCAGCGAACCAGTATCCGATAAGTATTGAGCTAGGTGGCTGAAGTGTGTCGCATATAATAAACCATCCCAGTAATAATCTGATCATATTATTAATTGATTCACTAAGTACATCCAGATATGGAATATCCTTTGTCCTTATAGGCTTAACATTATACAAAACGCCCATTATTAACAACCAAAGCTCAGTAAAGAAAAATGGCTTATTGATCACTATAGAGCATCCCAGACCTAAGACAATAAATATTGCATATTCTAACATAACAAGAGAAAATTTCATGTTTTCTGATACAACCGGTCTGTTCTTCTTTGTTGGATGGAATTTATCAAATTCTGCATCAAGCCATTCATTGATAACATAATTAGCAGATGCAATAAAGCAAGTAGCTAAAAAACCTACTATAAATTTCCATACTGTCGTAAAAGAAAATGTAAAATCTGTCAATAATACTGCTATAACAATACCCGGTACAATAAATGCATTTTTTACCCAATGATCAGGTCTTGCTATCTTAATATATTTCTTCATGGTTATACCCTTTCTTACTTCTTATTTTTTCTGAACCACTCAATATTCTCTTTAATATCGCCTTTAAATACAGATGATCCCATAACAATCACATTTGCACCTGCATCTAACACAACAGATATATTCTCTTTTGTAATGCCACCATCCACCTCTATATCTGTGTTGTAAGAAGCTTCTGTTAACATTCCCCTGAGATTCTTTATTTTATCTGTACAAATTTCCATATATTTCTGTCCGCCAAACCCTGGCTCAACAGTCATAATCAGGAACATATCTGTTATATCAAACAGATCCTTCAAAACCTCAACGTCTGTTCCAGGTTTTATCGATACACCAGCCTTTAGTCCACGAGCCTTTATCTTCTCAATTGTTTCCCTGATAGGTTTACAGGCTTCGTAATGAATAGTAATTATGTCTGCCCCCGCATCAGCAAACTTATCGATATATCTCTCAGGTTCCTCTATCATCAGGTGAACATCCAGTACCATATTACAGCCTTTTTTGCAGGCCTCAACAATAGGAACACCGAAGGACAAATTAGGAACAAAAGTTCCATCCATAACATCTATATGTAAATACTCAGCTCCCGCTTCCTCCACCTCAGCAATGCTCTCGCCTAATTTTAAGCAATCCGCTGCAAGTATTGATGGTGATAATATCATCTTAATATCTCCTCTTGGATTTAATTTCTTCAAATATCTGTATGTAATTATTATATCTTTCCTGATTAATCAGCCCTTCACTAAGAGCCTTCTTCACTCCACAGTCCGGCTCATGGGAATGTGAACATGGTTTATAATAGCAATCACGATACTCTTCAAATTCATAATAATACTGTTCGAGCTCAATAGCATCAATTCCCGTTATCTCAAAGGATGTGAAGCCCGGAGTATCCATAATATAAGTATCATCATCTATTCTAATAATCTCAGAATGTCTGGTTGTATGCTTACCTCTATCAAGCTTACGGCTAATATTACCCGTTTCCATTACTTCTCTTGATTTAAGCATATTAACAAGCGATGATTTTCCTACTCCTGAAGGTCCTGAGATGCTCGTAGTCTTTCCCTTCAAAAGTTCATTTACCATTTCCCTGCTAGCTTCGTCTTTAGCACAGGTAAATATGACCTTGCATCCGCTTTTATTATAGATATCCTTTACTCTTTCTATCTCAGATTCATCTACAAGATCAATTTTATTAAAATCTATGATGACCGGAATATTCTGCATCTGATATTGCAACAAAAGCTTATCAAGCACCATAAAATTAGGATTAGGCTTCTTCATTGCAAAGACTATAAGAGCCTGATCGATATTTGCTACCTCAGGCCTTATAAGTGCATTTTTTCTGTCATATATTTCGTTAATATTACCTTCGTGCTTTTCCTCTGACAGAATGTCAATCTCTACCAGGTCGCCCACCAAAGGCTTTATATGGTCTTTCCTGAAAGCCCCTTTTGCCTTGCATTCATAAAGACCTTTATTATCCAAATATACGTAATAAAATCCAGCAATTCCTTTAACAATGCGTCCCTTCATTAATTACCGCCTTCTGTAAAGGTCACAGGAACCATTGCTGTGGTCTCCCACTGTGCATCACTATTTAGATATGTAACAGATATATATCCGCTTGTACTACCTACGATGCCTGTCTTTTCAAAATTATAAGGGAAGCTTGCAGTAGAAGCTCTGGCAATCTCTGCACCGCTGGCATTCATCAATACCACAATAGCATCTGTTCCTGGCAGGTAATTTGCCGGAGCGTTGATTGAATAGCTGCATTTATATCCTGCAGGTCCAAGGCTTATCCAAAGGTCAACATTTGCACCCTCTAAAACCTTTGCTCCCGCTTCGATACTCTGTCTGCAAACATAGCCGGCAGATACAG
>JAZUFJ010000237.1:0-3703 GCA_045640645.1 Lachnospiraceae bacterium | reverse complement strand
GTATGAATCCTGTATATGAGAAGTTGATGAAATGCTATGAAAGCGTTGTTTCAAAGATTGATTTTAAGCCACAGGTTGCTTTGATTCTTGGATCAGGCCTTGGTAATTATGCAGATAAGATTAAGGTTGAGGCAGTATTGCCATATTCTGAGATAGAAGGTTTTCCTGTATCTACCGCTCCTTCACATAAGGGACAGTTTGTTTTCGGATATGTAGGAGATGTTAAGGTGGTATGTATGCAGGGAAGAGTACATTACTATGAAGGTTATCCTATTACAGATGTTGTACTTCCGGTACGTCTGATGAAGCTTCTGGGGGCAGAGATTTTATTTATTACAAATGCATCTGGCGGTCTTAATCCAGACTTTAAGGTTGGGGATTTTATGATTCTTAATGATCATATTTCGATTTTTGCTCCTAATCCATTGATAGGTAACAATATTGATGAGCTTGGTGTCAGATTCCCAGACATGACAACTGTATATGACAAGGATTTAAGAGATACCATTAAAGAAGCAGCAAAGGAACTGGATATTGATATAAAAGAAGGTATCTATACGCAGCTTACCGGTCCTAGCTACGAAGCTCCGGCAGAAATTAAGCTTCTTGCAAAGCTTGGAACAGATGCTGTAGGTATGAGCACTGTAGTAGAGGCCATTGCAGCTAATCATATGGGAATGAGAATTTGCTGTATATCCTGTATTTGCAATATGGCGGCAGGAATATCAAAGAATCCATTGACTCAGGAAGAGGTTGAAGAGACTGGAAGAATGGTTGCAACAAAGTTTGAGGAGCTTGTATCAAAGTCAATTATTAAATTTAAAAAGTAATAATGGATTTATGACCTGAGGGTTTCAAATAGAATGGATGTGAAATATGAAAAATAAGATAAGTATTTTAGCGTTGCTGATATCATTGGCCATTATGATGTGCTTATCAGGATGTGGAAAAAAGGAAGATAAAGCAGAATTAGTCCTTATTACTGATGTTGGTACCGTTGAGGATGGTTCGTTTAACCAGGGAGCCTGGGAAGGTATAAAAAAATATGCTGAAGAAAATGGAATCAGCTATAAATATTATCAACCAAAAGAGGCTGAGAAAGAAGCTTATCTTGAAAGTATTAAAATAGCTGAGAAGAATGGAGCCAAGCTTATCGTTTGCCCGGGATACCTTCCGGAAACAGCAGTATATGAAGCTCAGAAAAAATATCCTAAGATAAATTTTATTCTTCTTGACGGAGTACCTCATAAAGAGGGCAAATCAAGCGCTGATATAAGAGGCAATGTAATGCCTATAGTATTTTCGGAGGCCCAGGCCGGCTTTTTAGCAGGCTATGCTGCTGTCAGAGATGGATATACTAATATTGGTTTTATGGGTGGAGAAGCTGAAGAATCTGTAGTCAGATTTGGATATGGTTATGTTCAGGGAG
This sequence comes from Lachnospiraceae bacterium, assembly GCA_045640645.1. Taxonomy (GTDB): domain Bacteria; phylum Bacillota; class Clostridia; order Lachnospirales; family Lachnospiraceae; genus JAZUFJ01. The sequence continues at coordinate 2,274 of JAZUFJ010000237.1, read as the reverse complement.
CAGATTATGCAGCTATTGAAATGAATAAAAAAATTGATATTGTGTATTGCTATTCAAATACATACTTTGAAAGCGCTGAAGTAGAGAGTATGGCGTCAGACTGGTATGAAAGCGGTACTCAGGTAATATTTGCATGTGGTGGCGCTATGGGCAGAAGTGTTATGTCAGCAGCGGAGAAGGATCCTGAAAACCGAAAAGTTATTGGTGTTGACGTAGACCAGTCAAAAGAAAGCGATACAGTTATTACTTCGGCAATGAAGATGCTGAAAAATGCAGTTTATTTAGGCATAAAAAGCTATTATGAGGATAGCTTCCGTGGTGGTGAAATATCTTATATGGATGCCGGTACATTTGGAATTGGGTTACCTCTTGATACATCTAAATTTAACAAATTTACGGAAGCTGATTATGATCAGATATACAACAGACTCATTGATGGAAAGGTTGTTCCATATGATTCCTCTGTCATCGGAACAACAGATGATTTGGATTTAGTAAACGTTACTGTTAGCTATATACCGTTTTAACTTATGCAGGTATGGATATGAAAATGGAAACTGAAAAAATTAAACAATTGATAGGAAAAGCGGCAGAAGCCAGAAAATATTCTTATGCTCCATATTCTGATTTTAAGGTAGGGGCAGCGCTTCTTACCAGTGATGATGAGATAATAAAAGGCTGCAATATAGAAAGTGCCTCTTATGGTGCCACAAACTGTGCCGAGAGAACAGCTATATTTAAAGCTGTAAGCGAAGGGAAAAAATCTTTTAAGGCTATAGCTATTATGGGTGGAAAAGAAGATGAAGATTCTACCAGTACATATGCTTATCCTTGTGGTATTTGCAGACAGGTAATGAGAGAATTCTGTAATCCGGAAAGCTTTATTGTAATTATCGCAAAGTCTGCTGATGAGTATGAGGAGTATCTTTTAAAGGAATTGCTGCCACATGGCTTTGGACCAGAGGATTTAGCCTAGAGTATATTTAAGTACGTGTATTTTTGAATATAATGACAAAGATGGAATGAAGATCCATAGAAAAGAGGAAAAATGAACACAAGATTTTATAATGCAAAGATTTTAACTATGGCAGATGGTGAAAATATTATCGAAGGCGAGCTTCATGTTGAGGGCTCTAAAATTACATATGTAGGAGCTAAAACAGAAAGTGATAAAAAGTGGGATAGGGAGATTGATTGTAAGGGAAATGTTCTTATGCCAGGCTTCAAGAACGCTCACACCCATTCTGGTATGACCTTAATGCGTACTTATGCAGATGGACTGCCATTAAACGAATGGCTTGAAACTAAAATTTTTCCTCTTGAAGCAAAGATGAGCGGAGATGATGTTGCGCTGCTTACAAAGCTTGCAATTTTAGAATATTTAACAAGTGGTGTTACAGCAATATTCGATATGTATTTAACACCGGAAACTATTGCAACAGCCTGTGAAGAAGCAGGAATGCGTGTTGTACAGGTCAGCGGTATCAATAAATTTGGCCCTACTCTTGAAGTTTTGGAAGAGAGATACAATAAGCTTAATGGAAGACATCCGCTTTCAAGCTTTAGACTAGGCTTTCATGCAGAATATACCTGTGATAAGGAGCTTTTAGAGAAGCTTGTTGCAATGGCTCATAAATACAAAGCTCCAATGTTTACACACAATTCTGAGACAAAGTTTGAGGTTGATGGCTGTTTGGAAAGATATAATATGACACCTACTGCATTTTTAGATTCTCTTGGAATGTTTGAATATGGTGGAGGCGGATATCACTGTGTACATGTTACAGATGAAGATATCGCTATATTTAAAAAGCATGATATGTCTGTTGTAACTAATCCAGGCTCAAATACAAAGCTTGCAAGTGGAATTGCTCCAATTAAGAAGTTTTTAGATGCAGGAATAAATGTAGCTATTGGTACAGATGGACCTTCAAGCAATAACTGTCTTGATATGTTTAGAGAAATGTTTTTAGTAACAGGTCTTGCAAAGCTCAGGGAAAATGATGCCAGCGTTGTAGATGGCTTTGAAGTTTTGAAGATGGCCACAGTTGGTGGATCAAAGGCTATGGGACTTCCAGATTGTGATGTTTTGGCAGAGGGCAAGGAAGCTGATATTATTATGATAGATATCAATCAGCCTAATATGCAGCCTGAGCATGATTTTACAAGGAATCTTGTATATAGTGGAAGCAAGCAGAACGTGAAGCTTACCATGATACATGGAAAGGTATTATATGAAGATGGTAAGTTTGATATTGGAGAAGAGCCAGAATA
>JAZUFJ010000236.1:0-1732 GCA_045640645.1 Lachnospiraceae bacterium | reverse complement strand
TAGAAGATAATGGCGTTGGTATTCCACAGGAAAAGATAGAGAAAATATTATCAAATGAGCTTAATGCCAGTGATGTATCTGGAGATTCCAATGGTGTAGGACTAGCCAATGTAATTTCGCGTCTGGAGCTTTTTTATAATCACAGCGATATATTTACTATTGAAAGCCCGGGAGAAAACCTTGGTACCAAAGTACTTATCCGTATCCCTCTGGAATAATATAATTATTAATTTTTATGTTGATAAAGAGGAATACTTCATAATTCAACGTGTAGAGTATGATATCTAGATTAGAAATAGTATCGCTAAATAGAGTATGATTACCTAGATTAGAAATAATATCATATTTTAGAACATAACAAAACGTATTCATAGGCTCTCCTTCTAGGAGAGCTGTCACCCTGATAAGGGTGACTGAGAGGTCATAAAACAGAGGTCATAAACATGTACAAAATAATGCTAGCCGATGACGAAGGTATCGTTATCGAATCCCTCAAATTTATAATAGAAAAACACTTCGGCGAAGAATGTGAGATAGAATCGGCAAAAACCGGACGAAAGGTTATAGAGCTTGCTGAATCCTTCAGACCAGATATAGCTTTTATGGATATCCAGATGCCGGGAATAAATGGTATTGAGGCCATGAAAGAAATTCGTCGTTTTAATACCAGCACCATTTTCATAGTGATGACAGCTTATGATAAGTTTGATTATGCAAAAGAAGCTATCAATCTTGGCGTAATGGAATATCTTAATAAGCCTGTAAGACAGGATCAGATAGTAGATGTTCTTAAACGCGCGATGAAGAAGATAGATGATAAGCGTGAGAGAAGAGCTGAGGACTTGATTATTAAGGAAAAATTGGAGACAGTTTCTCCTATTATAGAGAGTGGACTTATATATAATATTCTTTTCCATGAGCATTTTGATGAGGATATTAACAGCTATCGTACACTTCTTGATATAGAGCAGGAAAATGCTTATATGCTGGCTTTTGTATATGGAGATGACCAGGATGGTAATCATATGACAAATGCGGTAGGCAGCTCTGTCAGAATACAGCAGTATTATCAGGATATAAGAGGATATATTAAAGAATATTTTGCCGGTAGTATAGTTGGTACTATCATGAGTAATAAAATAGCAGTTTTGGTGCCATACGATGAAGAGGATATGGATTATGCTACCAGAAGTGCTCTCATAGAGAGATCACGCGAATTCACAAGGAATATGAGGAAGCATACAGATATAAGCTTCCGAATAGGTATTGGACGAGTGAAAAATTTTAGAGATATGTCGGAATCATATTCCGAAGCTCTTAATTCCCTTATAGTTACATCAGGAAGCGTTGCGGCAGCAGATGACCTGCCTATTGGATGTGAATATGAAAGTGATTACCCGGCAAAGACAGAAAAAGATCTTTTTGACGCTGTTGAAAAAGGTGATACCCAGATGGCGCTTAACCAGACAGCTTCATTCTTTGACTGGATGATAGCTAATCATGCAGAGCATGTAATGGATATTAAGCTTAAGGTTTTGGAATTTGTTCTTTGGGCAGAGCATCTTGCATATTTACAGGGTGGAAAGACATATCATTTCTTATCAAGAGGTGATTACTTACCAGAGCTACTATCTATGGATACTATGGAAGAGCTTAAGAAATGGTTTATGGATAAGGTAAATGACGCATGTCATAACGTACACGTTTGTAAGGACAATCAGTCAAATACAGC
>JAZUFJ010000235.1:0-6125 GCA_045640645.1 Lachnospiraceae bacterium | reverse complement strand
AGCTATATCCATATATCCTGCATTGTCATAAGGTTCTTTTGTAGGCTGGCCATTTTCATCTAATCTAAATAAATAGAATTCCAGCTCTGAACCAAAGTTAAATGAATATCCGGCTTTTTTTGTATCTTCAACTGCTTTTATTAGTAGACTTCTGGTATCATTTTCATAAATAGTTCCATCCGGATAAGTGATAGAGCAGAACATTTTTATTACTCTGCCATGTTCCGGACGCCATGGTAGAACAGAAAGAGTATTAGGATCTGGCTTTAAAAATATATCAGAATGTACACAATCATTAAATCCTTCTATAGCTGAAGCATCTATAGCTATACCGTGTTCAAAGGCACGTTCAAGCTCATCCGGCATTATAGATATATTTTTTGATTTTCCAAACGCATCACAAAATGCAAGTCGAATAAATTTAACATCTTCTTCCCTTACATATTCAATAACTTCCTGTTTTGTGCATCTCATACTATTCACCTCTTTTATTTATCTGTTTTATTGCATTTTCCTTACATTCATAAGAAGAAAACGCAAAATCTTTTTGTTAGCTGAAAAAATATTGTTTAAATATTTCTTGTTTTATGATTTATGGAAAAGAAAAAGGTGCTCATTTCAAATTAGGAAATTTCCTAAAATAAAATGAACACCTTTGCCCATTGCTCATAGAAGCATAATATATGGTGTTTTTTAAAATGTCAATGATTAATAACATTAAAAATAAAAAAATAGTTGACAAAAGTGTAAATATGTTTTATATTCGTTTCAGTTGAAGGCAAAGGCGTCTTTGAGAGATAATCTCAAGGACGCTTTTTCTTTGTAACTAAATGAGGAGCGAGTGGCTTTCGTTTAAGCCACAGAAAAAATAATCTATTTAATGAAGAGGCAATGGTGTCTTATTACTTAATGTAATAGTATCATTGCCTCTTTTTTAGTTAGTTACACTTGATGCGCATAACAAGCAGCTAAGTTGACTACCAGAGAATTAATTACTGAACATTATATTTGGAAGGAGATATGAATTATGGATGTATCAAAAGAATTTGGAAAACTGGTTTTTAATGACAGAGTAATGAAATCAAGTTTGTCAAAAGAAGTATACGATTCATTAAGAAAGACAATTGATGAGGGAGCAAAGCTTGATATCAGCGTTGCTAACGAAGTTGCAAGAGCTATGAGAGATTGGGCAGTTGAAAATGGTGCAACACATTTTACACATTGGTTCCAGCCTCTTACAGGCATTACAGCTGAGAAGCATGACAGCTTTATTTCACCAGCTCCAGACGGAGGCGTAATCTTAGATTTTTCTGGAAAAGAGCTTATTCAGGGCGAGCCTGATGCATCTTCATTCCCTTCAGGTGGTCTTAGAGCAACATTTGAGGCAAGAGGATATACAGCTTGGGACCCTACATCATATGCATTTATTAAAGGAAATACATTATGTATTCCAACAGCTTTCTGTTCATACGGCGGAGAAGCTCTTGATAAGAAAACTCCACTTCTTAGATCTATGGAAGCTTTAAATAAACAGGCCTTGAGAGTACTTCATCTTATGGGACAGAAGGATGTAAAGCTTGTTAGAACATCAGTAGGACCTGAACAGGAATATTTCCTCATAACAAAAGAAATTTATGAGAAACGTCCAGACCTTAAGTTTACAGGAAGAACACTTTTCGGTGCTGAAGCTCCAAAGGGTCAGGAACTTGATGATCACTATTTTGGATCTATTAAGCCAAGAGTAGCAGAATACATGGAAGAGCTTAATGAAGAATTATGGAAGCTTGGTATTTTAGCTAAGACAGAGCATAACGAAGTAGCTCCAGCACAGCATGAGCTTGCTCCTATTTATTCAACAACAAATATAGCTACAGACCATAACCAGTTAACAATGGAAATTATGCAGAAGGTTGCAAGCAAGAAAGGTCTTGTTTGTCTGCTTCATGAAAAGCCATTCGCCGGAGTAAACGGAAGTGGAAAGCATAACAACTGGTCAATGTCAACTGATACAGGTGTTAACCTTTTATCACCAGGTAAAACACCATATGAAAATGTACAGTTCCTTCTTTTCTTAGTAGCAGTTATCAAGGCAGTAGATGATTATCAGGATCTGCTTCGTATATCAGTAGCTACAGCAGGAAATGACCATCGTCTTGGAGCAAACGAAGCTCCTCCAGCTATCATTTCTATTTTCCTTGGTGATGAGCTTAACGGTATTCTTGAAGCTATCGAAAAGGATGAGGAATATGTAGGCGTTGAGAGAATGAAGATGAAATTAGGAAGCGATGTACTCCCTATCTTCAATCGTGATACTACAGATAGAAACAGAACATCACCTTTCGCTTTCACAGGTAATAAGTTCGAATTTAGAATGCTTGGTTCTTCAAACAGTATTTCTTGTGCAAACATCATGCTTAACAGTGCTGTTGCAGAAACTCTTAGAGTATTCGCTGATGAGCTTGAGGGAGCAGCTGATTTTGAAAAAGCTCTTCATGACCTTATCAGACGTACAATCAAAGAACACAAGAACGTTATATTCAATGGAAATGGTTATGACCAGTCATGGGTAGACGAGGCTACAAAGGTTAGAGGACTTAAGAATTACGTAACTACTCCAGATTGTATGCCACATCTCCTTGATGAAAAGAATAAAAAGATGCTTACAAGCTTAGGAGTATTTACTTTAGCAGAGCTGGAATCAAGAGTAGATATTATGCTTGATAACTACTGTAAGGCAGTAATGATCGAAGCTAAGACAATGATTGGTATGGCTACAACACAGATTGCACCAGCTATTGAAAAATATGTAATGAGTGTTTCAAAAGCATACAAGCTTAAAAAGGAAATCTGTGATACTATTCCAGTTACCTACGAAAAAGGTATTATTGAAAAACTTTCAGCTAGTGTTTGTGCAGTAGCTGAAAAGACAGAAGCTCTTAAGAGCGTATTTGAAACAGTTAAGGGAACAGAAGATATCATTGAACAGTCAATGATGATTAAAGATAAGCTTCTTCCAGCTATGGATGATTTAAGAGCTGTTTGTGACGAAGCTGAAACTCTTACAGCTAAGGAATACTGGCCATTCCCTACATATGCTGACATTTTATTTAGCGTAAGCTAAAAAATTAATACTAATACATTATGGAGACCACTACAGGTGATTTTTACCTGTAGTGGATTTCTGCAAATATGAAAAACAATGGATTTAGGAGCTTTCATACTATGATGAATAGAGAAATTTGTGAACGCGGATTATATAATGCAAGCTTTGAACATGAAAACTGTGGTATAGGTGCCATTGTAGATATAAAAGGTATCAAATCACATTCGATAGTTGAAGATGCATTAAGTATAGTTGAGAATCTTGAGCATCGTGCTGGAAAGGATGCTGAAGGAAAGACGGGAGATGGTGTTGGTATACTTACACAGATCTCTCATAAGTTCTTTAGTAAGGTATGTAAGGAGCTTAATATTGAGCTTGGTGCTGAAAGAGAATATGCAGTTGGTATGTTTTTCTTCCCTATGAATGAGATTCAGAGAATCCAGGCGATGAGAATGTTTGAGGTCATCACTGCTAAGGAAGGACTAAAGTTTTTGGGATGGAGATGTGTTCCTACCAATGATTCTGTACTGGGTGAGAAGGCTTTTTCATGCAAACCTGCAATATATCAGGCTTTTATTGGAAAACCGGACGATGTTAATAAGGGAGCAGACTTTGATAGAAAGCTTTACATAGTTAGAAGAATCTTTGAACAGAGTAATAACACAACTTATATTCCATCTTTATCATCAAGAACAATAGTATATAAGGGTATGTTCCTTGTTGATCAGCTTAGAACATTTTTCTATGACCTTCAGGATAAAGACTATGAATCTGCTATAGCAATGGTTCATTCAAGATTTTCTACTAATACAAACCCTAGCTGGGAGAGAGCACATCCATATCGTTTGATGGTTCATAATGGTGAAATAAATACTATTAAGGGAAATGCCGACAAGATGCTTGCCAGAGAAGAAACTATGGAAGCAGATGAATTTAGTGCTGATGACCTTACAAAAGTATTTCCTGTTATAAATACCAGTGGATCTGATTCTGCTATGGCAGATAATACACTTGAATACTTAATGATGAGCGGTATTAGCCTTCCACTTGCAGCTATGATAATGATACCTGAACCTTGGGAATTCAATGATACTATTTCCCGTGAGGTTAGGGATTTCTACCAGTATTATGCAACTATGATGGAACCATGGGATGGTCCTGCTTCTATTGTATTTTCAGATGGAGATGTAGTCGGAGCTATACTTGATAGAAATGGTTTGAGACCATCAAGATATTACATTACAGATGATGATAAGCTTATTCTTGCATCAGAGGTAGGTGTATTAGATATTGATGATGCTCATGTAGTATGTAAGGAAAGATTACATCCTGGAAAAATGATCCTTATTGATACTGTAAACGGTGTAATAAAGAATGATCATGAGATAAAAGAAGAGTTTGCTGCTGAGAACCCTTACGGTGAATGGCTTGACCAGAATCTTATTACACTGCATGAATTAAAGATACCTAACTGTAAGGTAGAATCATGTACAGGAATATATAGATCAAAGCTTCAAAAAGCATTTGGATATACCTATGAGGAATATAGAAATAGCATTTATTCAATGGCATTAAATGGTTCAGAGGAGATCGGCTCAATGGGTGTAGATACACCTATAGCAGTTCTCTCTAAAGAGCATCAGCCTTTGTTTAATTATTTTAAACAGTTATTCGCACAGGTAACGAACCCTCCTATAGATGCAATACGAGAGAAAATAGTAACTTCAACAACAATCTGTGTGGGTAAAAACGGAAACCTGTTAAGAGAAGAGCCAAAGAACTGTAGAATGCTTAAAATTAAGAATCCTATTCTGAGCGACCTTGATATGTTAAAGATCAAGACAATGGAAATGGAAGGTTTTAAGGTTAGAACAGTTTCAATGATCTTCTATAAGAGCACTCCTATTGAGAGAGTACTTAACCAGTTGTTTGTACAGGTGGACAAGGCCTACAGAGAAGGTGCAACGATACTTGTTTTATCTGACCGTGGCGTTGATGAGAATCACGTAGCGTTGCCTTCTCTTTTGGCTGTTGCCGCTGTTCACAATTATCTTGTACAGACAAAAAAATGTACAGCAATGTCTCTTATCGTAGAATCAGCTGAGCCAAGAGAGGTACATCATTTTGCTACCTTGTTAGGATATGGTGCCAGCGCAGTAAACCCATATCTTGCACACGCTACTATTGCACAGCTGATAGAGGACAATGTACTTGATAAAGATTATTACGTTTCAGTAGAGGACTATGATAATGCTGTATTACAGGGAATAGTAAAGATAGCTTCCAAGATGGGTATTTCAACTATCCAGTCATATCAGGGCAGTAAGATGTTTGAGGCTATAGGTATATCTGAAGAGGTTACTAATAAATATTTCCCTGGTACTGTAAGCAGAATAGGTGGTATTTCTCTTGAGGATATCGCCAGCGTATCTGATGAACAGCATTCAAAGGCTTTTGATCCTCTTGGAATAGATTCGGATCTTTCCTTTGATTCTGTTGGAAAGCACAAATCAAGAGGTCAGGGAGAACATCATAGATACAATCCTCAGACTATTCATAAGCTCCAACAGGCAACAAGAGAGGGTGATTACAATAAGTTCTTAGAGTACACCCAGATGGTTGACAGTGAGGAGAGCGGATATATCAGAAGTTTATTTGATTTCAATTATCCGGAAAAAGGAATAGATATAAGCGAGGTTGAACCTTGTGAAAGCATAGTAAAGAGGTTCAAAACAGGAGCTATGTCTTATGGTTCAATATCAAAAGAGGCTCATGAAACCCTTGCTATAGCCATGAACCATCTTAAAGGAAAATCAAACAGTGGTGAAGGTGGCGAATCTGAAGAAAGAATGGCTACTGCAGGTGAAAGAGATGATAGAAATTCTGCTATTAAGCAGGTAGCATCAGGAAGATTCGGTGTAACAGAGGATTATCTCTTAAGCGCTAAAGAAATACAGATTAAGATGGGCCAGGGAGCAAAGCCTGGTGAAGGTGGACACCTACCAGCAAAGAAGGTATATCC
>JAZUFJ010000234.1:0-3210 GCA_045640645.1 Lachnospiraceae bacterium | reverse complement strand
AGGTGCAACCTCAATAAGACCTTTCTCCATATTTCGTTGAAAACTCTCAGCTCCCATAATTTGGTATAAGGCATCATATAGAGGACGAAGATAAGGATCAACCTTGCTTTGTAAATCGCCAGGTAAGAAGCCTAACTTCTCTCCAGCTTCAATAGCTGGTCGAGTTAAAATAATTCTCGAAACCTCTTCGTTTTTAAAGGCTGTAATAGCCATGGCCATTGCTAAATATGTCTTTCCTGTACCAGCGGGCCCTATACCAAAGGTAATCATCTTTTCACGAATACTGTCTACATATTCTTTTTGTCCAAGAGTCTTAGGCTTAACCTGGCGTCCATTTATAGTATGACAGATCAGATCATCATCTATCTCCAAAAGAGCATCCTTGCTATTTTCCATCATCATGTCTATAGCGTAGTCAACGTTCTGTTCCGTTATGGAATTTCCTCTTTTAGACAATGTAATAAGCTGGCTCATAACGCCTAAAGCGCTCTCAACATTAGCTTCGTTACCTACAAATTTAACCGAATCATCTCTGTCTATAATGGTAACATGAAAAGAACGCTCTATTTTCTTTAAATAAGAGTCTAAACCTCCATAAACATTCTTCGCATGTTCCGGCTCAATTGTAATACTTTTTTCTATCACTTCACTGTTCATATGTTTCCCTTAAATACATATATAGCTTTCACAACAATCACATATAACTAAGCATTCAAATCGAAGGCATATATATCTCTTTTATCAATTCCGGCTTATCTACCTTTTCGTCAGAGAATGAATAAGCATTATAAAGACGCTTTTTAGCTTCTTCAAGTCTGTCTTTATCATTTGCATATATCACAGCAATAGTATCATCAGCTGATACCTTATCTCCTACCTTTTTCTGTAATACTATTCCAACTGAAAGGTCAATAATATCTGTTTTACTGCGTCTTCCTCCTCCAAGGACTAAAGACGCATTTCCTACTTCCTCTGAAAAGATCTTTGAAACATATCCATCATGTCCGGCTTTTAACTCGTATTTTATTTCTGCCACTTTCAACATATCAGGATTATATACCTGTTCACGATTACCACCCTGAGACTCAATAAAATCAGCAAATTTTTCAAGAGCCTTTCCATTTTTCAAGGTTTCCTCTAACATCTTTCTGGCTTCATGTACATCCTTGGCTTTACCTGCCAGCAATACCATATAGGATCCAAGAGTAAGACATAATTCTCTAAGATCCTCAGGACCTTTTCCATTAAGAGTATTGAGAGCCTCTAATACCTCTAAGGAATTACCAACAGCATAGCCTAATGGCTGATCCATATCAGAGATAACTGCAACTGTATCTCTGCCAGCCTTTTTACCTATAGTACACATCTTAGTAGCCAGTTCCAAGGCATCTTCTTCATTCTTCATAAATGCTCCAGAACCACATTTTACATCAAGCACTATTGCATCAGCTCCTGCAGCTAACTTCTTGCTCATAATCGAGCTGGCGATCAGGGACATATTATCTACAGTACCTGTTACATCTCTTAATGCGTATAGTAATTTATCTGCTGGTGCAAGATCTGCAGTCTGTCCCATTATAGATATCATATTTTTATTAACATTTTCAAAAAACTGTTCTGATGTTATAGCAGTGCTAAACCCATCAAAGCTTTCCAGCTTATCAATAGTACCACCAGTATGTCCTAGTCCTCTTCCGCTCATTTTAGCAACAGGAATACCAAGAGCAGCTACCATTGGAGTTAAAACAAGGGAAGTTTTATCTCCTACACCACCTGTACTATGCTTATCAACCTTTACACCTTCTATCTTTGAAAGATCCAAAACATCTCCTGAATGCATCATTGCAAGAGTAAGGTCTTTTGTCTCTTCATCATTCATGCCCTGGAAAAAAATAGCCATAGTCATGGCAGACATTTGATAATCAGGTATTTCTCCTTTAGTATATCCCATTATCATAAAATCTATTTCTTCTTTTGTAAGAGCGTATCCATCTCTTTTCTTCTTAATAAGATCTATCATTAACATAGCATTTCCCTCCTTATTCCCCTATTACTCAAAAATACTTTTTATTAAAGCTCCTATAATTTCGGCCAGCTTTTGCCTTTATTGCTTCAGTAAAATATATATATAAACAATCCTCACCTATCATTTATGATATGGCTCATTATGGATGATTCTGAAGGATCTATAAACCTGTTCTAGCAGAATCACCCTCATCAGCTGATGAGGAAAAGTCATTTTCGAAAAACTTAATTTGTAATCCGAACGCCTTGAAACCTCAGCGTCCAGTCCCAAAGATCCTCCGATAATAAAAGTAAGATTAGGTCTTCCTTCTATACCAGACTTATCAATAAAATTTGCAAGCTCTATAGAATCAAGCATTTTACCATTTATTTCCAATGTTATAACATAATCATCCGGGCCTATTAGCTTCAAAATACGCTCACCTTCAAGCTTTTTCACCCTGTCATTTAAGGCATCTGATTGCTTATCTATAGTCTTTTCATCATTTACTTCATATATAGTTAACTTACAATACTTTGAGAGGCGCTTTTCATACTCTGAAATCGCCTCTCTTAAATATGATTCTTTAATTTTACCAACACAAATCAAATTAACATTCATAAATTGCCTGATATAAATCCTCAATGTTTTTTTCTAAATAGGCCGGGTCAAGAGCTCCAAACTGATCAGTAATTATCTTCCTCATTTGTTCACATCTGGCAAAATATTTCATTTCTTCTGTAGCATCATCTGCAACATCAATTTTGCTGTCAATAGCGTTCTTATCATAGCTCATCTTAAACCATGACTGAATATCTGCTGTAGTTTTCTTTTCATCATCAGACATTGCAGCAAATTTCTTTGAATCTGTTAATGACTTAAAGCCCATTACTATAAAAATAACAAACATAAGTCCTAAAGTAACAGAAGCTATGCCTTTTACGCTTCCCGCAAGATTAAGAGGAACAATACCAAAATAAATAAGAATAATTAATACTATTCCCACTATTCCACAGGATAATAAAGCATATGCTGAAGATTTATAATTTTCAGCTTTATCATGAGCCTCTACATATACTCCACCTGAAGAAAAACTGTTGTTAACAGGTTCATTTTCTTCACTTATAGCTTCGTCTTCTTCAGCCTGTACTTCTGATACTTTAGCAGTATTGAGCTTTGTATAAAATACTGCTGTTAAATTCCTT
>JAZUFJ010000233.1:0-2861 GCA_045640645.1 Lachnospiraceae bacterium | reverse complement strand
TTCTTAATCAGGAGGATTGTTATGGCAGTTATTAAACCGTTTTGTGCAGTAAGACCAAAGAAGGGTCTTGAAGATAGAATAGCAGCTCTGCCTTATGATGTATATAACAGAGCAGAAGCTAAAGAAGAGGTTGAAAGAGAGCCTTTATCTTTTTTAAGAATAGACAGAGCTGAGACACAGTTTGATGACAGCGTGGATACTTATGCAGAGTGTGTATATGATAAAGCTAAAGAAATGTATGAGGACATGAAAAAGGAAGGCCAGTATGTGGCTGATAGTAAGGCTTGCTATTATCTTTACGAGCTTACAATGGATGGAAGAGCTCAAATGGGTATAGTAGCCTGTGCATCAATAGATGACTATATAAATGAAGTTATTAAGAAACATGAGAATACCAGAGCTGATAAGGAAGCTGACAGAATACATCATGTTGATACTATGAGCGCTCAGACAGGACCTATCTTTTTAGCATATAAATCAAATGAAGCCATCAATAAAGTTATAGCAAAGGTGAAGGCAACAGAAGCTATAAATGATTTTACATCTAATGATGGCATCAGGCATGCAGTATGGATAGTAGATAATGAAGAGGATATAGCGGTAATAGGCAAAGCTTTTGAAGAGATGAACGCTATATATATTGCTGATGGACATCACAGATGTGCTTCAGCTGTTAAGGTTGGGCTAAAACGCAGGGCTGAAAACCCTGGATATACCGGTGAAGAAGAGTTTAATTATTTCTTATCTGTATTATTTGCTGATGAACAGCTTATGATAATGGATTATAATCGTGTAGTAAAGGATCTTAATGGACATAGCGCAAATGAGGTTATAAATTTCCTTAAATCTAAAGGCGATATTGAAGCTGTATGTTCAGGAGAATACAGACCAGTTAAGAAAGGTGAATGTGGCATATATTTCGAAGATAACTGGTATAGATTTACTTTTAAGGAAGAACTGTTATCAGATGATCCTGTTGAAGGTCTGGATGTTTCAATATTACAAAAGGAAGTTTTGGAACCTTTATTTGATATACAGGATCCAAAAACAGATAAACGTATAGATTTTGTAGGCGGTATCAGAGGCTTAAAAGAGCTTGAAAGAAGAGTAAAGACAGACAGCAAAATAGCTTTTGCAATGTATCCTACCAGTATTGGTGAACTGTTTGAGGTAGCTGATGCACATCTTCTTATGCCACCAAAGTCAACCTGGTTCGAGCCAAAGCTTAGAAGTGGATTGTTTATACATGAAATATAATGATGTGTGTATCATCATTTTGATATAACAAAAACTTTATATGAGCAAGAAGCAAAGCGGATTGCGAATATTGACAATAATACGACAGAGAGAAGAAATATGGATAAAAAACTATACAAATTAATGAATTGGGCAGAAATTGAAGCAATAGTGTATTCAGATGATGATCATCCCTTTGATGTATTAGGTGCTCATTATGTGAGCGGTGGATATCTTATTCAGACCTATATACCAAATGCAAAAAGTGTTACAGCTATTGTTATGATTAATGGTAGTGCCACAAATTATCAGATGGAAAAAGCTGACGATGATGGCTTTTTTGCTGTTCATGTAAAGGCAAAAGCCAAAGCAGAGATGAAGTATCATTTCAATGTCCAGTTTGAAGATGGAACGATAAAGATAGTTGAAGATCCATATAGATTTTATCCGGAAATAAAGAAGGAAGAGCTGGAAAAGTTTAACGCTGGTATAAACTACAGAGTATATGATATTCTTGGCGCCCATGTAAAGACTATTGATGGGGTAAAAGGAGTAATGTTTGCGGTTTGGGCACCGAACGCTGTTAGAATAAGTGTAGTAGGTGATTTCAATAATTGGGATGGACGTGTCCATCAGATGCAGCGCTTAGGTGACAGCGGTGTATTTGCTTTGTTTATTCCTGGTTGTAAGGAAGGAGAAATATATAAATATGAGCTAAAGCTTAAGGGTGGGATGATTAGCCTTAAGGCGGATCCTTATGCCTTTTATTCAGAGCTCAGACCAAATACTGCATCTGTAGTATATGATATTTCAGGCTTTGACTGGACAGATTCGGAATTTATTAAAAAAAGAAAATATAGGAATTACCATGAGAAACCAATGGCTATTTATGAGCTTTATTTAGGTTCCTTTAAAAAGCCTGAGGACGGTAGGGAATACTATACATATAGAGAGCTTGCACCAATGGTATGTGAATATGTAAAAGAAATGGGATATACCCATATTGAATTGATGCCTGTTATGGAGCATCCTCTTGATCAGTCATGGGGCTATCAGGTTATAGGATATTATTCTCCTACAAGCAGGTATGGCACTCCTGGTGATTTTATGTATTTTATTAATTATATGCATGAAAATGGCATTTATGTGATATTAGACTGGGTACCTGCCCATTTTCCACGGGATATTCATGGCTTATCAAGCTTTGATGGAACCTGCCTATATGAGCATTATGATGAAAGATTAGGGACTCATCCTCATTGGGGAACACTTATATTTAATTATGGAAGGCCGGAAGTATCAAATTACTTAATTGCAAACGCTCTTTACTGGATAAACGAGTATCATGCAGATGGTATTAGAATAGATGCTGTTGCCTCCATGCTTTATCTGGATTATGGCAGAAATGATGGAGAATGGCTTGCTTATGTTTATGGTGGAAATGAGAACCTTGAAGCTATAGAGCTTATAAAGCATCTTAATTCTATTAATAAGAAAATGGAAACCGGAGCTATTATGATAGCGGAGGAGTCTACAGCATGGCCTAAGGTTACAGGTAGTCTTAATGATGATGGTTTAGGCTTTGATTTTAAATGGAATATGGGATGGATGAATGATTTTATAGG
>JAZUFJ010000232.1:0-5881 GCA_045640645.1 Lachnospiraceae bacterium | reverse complement strand
CTCCCATAACAGTTATGCAGGCTCTCATCATAAGGTCATCCATGCTCATAATAATCTTCACTGTTATATAAGGGACAAGAATTATAACCGGAGCTATCCAGAAAAACCTGTAATATTCACTATTAACATCGAATATATTATCTAAAACTATATATCCGGTTTTTGTTTCCTCAATAGCACTTATAAAGTCGTCTTCATCCACCTTTTGGTCTCTTACCAAGAAAGCTAAAAGCTTGTACTGTGGAAATTCCTCGTCATTAAGCATTTCTTCAGTATAAGGTGTGCTTACTGCATAGAGATAATCCTCTCTGTCGATTGTAAGACGCATTTTAGGATCATATTGTCTCATCTGCATATTATATTCATACTCTAAAAAGGCCTTTGGATACTCCTGATCTGAATCCCTATGAATAATCTCAGATATCTTGATAAGCTCCGCTGGCATTTTGTAGATATTATCCGCTCTGGTATAGCCATTTTTATAAAGAAAATTACCTGAAAAAATAAAGATTACCACTGCCATAACAGTTATGCAGGCTCTCATCTTAAGGTCATCCATACTCATAATAAGCTTCACTGTTATGTAAGGGACAAGTATTATAACCGGAGCTATCCAGAAAAACCTGTAATATTCACTATTAACATCGAATATTTTATCTAAAAACATAGGGAAAACCGGATTATATACGGTAACAATCAGTAGAATAGCAGATGGAACAAATATCTTCTTTTCTCTTTTGGTTCCCTTCAGCATTATCCATGCAAGCCCTATTAAATAAAGCATAAAAAAGGCGCAGTTTTCCAGATAAAGAGCTAAACAGGCATCCAAATATTTAATTCCTTTATCAAACACCGTTAACGACTGCATAAATCTTACCTCGGATATGTATATAAAACAAAATAACCCTTAACATATAACACAAAAGCCAGCGCAAAGCAGACACCTGGCAAAGCACATATTATATACTTAAATATATATGATATCTTTTTCTTTATCAGCACAAGCGGAAGCATAAGTACTGAAAGCTCTCCCGGAATAATCATATTGGCTGATGAAGAAATAGTTGTGGAGCCAAGGCTTACAAAAAACAGCATCCACCAATACTTTTCTGAAGCGTCCTCATCCAAAAGCTTTATAAACAAATAGAATACTGTCAGAATCGAAAGGTTACCAACTATAGCCTTTCCTTCATAGGTTCTGGTCATCAGGAAAAGCGATGAAGTATAAATAGTAATAAACATAAGGTTCATAACCAGAACAAAGAACATCATTAAAACTACTTTTTTATTCTTCGACTCTTTTTCTGCGCTCTGTACATTTTTAAACAATTCATCTGATATAAGATAGTAAACAATATTCGTCAGGATAATGATCACTGCTGCCATGATTGTTTTTGTCTGAATAAGAGCAGGTATACCTGTCAGCTGACATATTACAGCATCATTTATCTGATATGTTGCAAAAAAATATCTGAGCTCAAAATGATCCTGCCAGGCTCCTGTAAATGGATCGTAGACATTCATCATATTAGTCTCAACACTGGTAGCAACATTCGCCACGTAGTATGCTGCATCCAAAGTAAAATTATAAGAACTGGTTACTATTACTATCTGAACAGCAATAATAACTAAAAGAACAAAATAAGAAATTCTGTTTTTTCTTATACTGCTAACCAGTTCTGGAAAGGCGTAAGCCCATGTTTTTCCGTGAAGAACCACAGATAATAACATCAAAGCAAGAGCTATTGGTACCCATATCTTTGTAAGCATTGATAAAGGTCTGAACTTTACCATAATAGGTACACAAATAAGGAAAAATACACAGTAGTACAAAAAGAAGCCTACTACTATCGACACCAGAAAATTAAATTTCATCCCCCGTCTTGCAGTAATATATGATCCAAAGGCCAGATACAATATGAAGTTAAATATCAAGCTCAGTATTATTGCCATTATTCCTCTCCAACGCTTATCTTCTGTACCTTCATAATATCCAAATCTGTTTTCTCCCTGCAGTATTCATAGGCACTGCTTTCCTCTTTATCGTTAAGATACCAGGTATCTATTACATTTCCATACTGGGCTATGAAATCATAAAGAAGAGCTCCATTATCCTTGCTGCCTCCATCTATAACAACAAGGCGTCCATCTGTCAGCTTCATAACATAGCCTTCAACTTCCCCACCGGCTTCTGGAACAAATTCATACAAGCTGCACTTTTCCTCCATTGCAATCTGAAGATTCTGTGTTGCATCATGCAGGCTGTTAATCTTTCTATTGAGGATAAATATAGCTGTAAGAACCATTAGCATACATAATACAAGGGCTATACCTATATTTCTTGAGTTAACAATAGGATGCTTTTTCATATCCTCTTCCTCCCAGTCATCATAACTATCATCATTAGCTTTAAAATCAGTTTCATTCATTAAGCTTCCGCTATCTGTCTGATCAATATTCTGAAGTGATTCCTTAACAAAACATAATTTATTCTTTACCAGAACATACAGAACAAATGGCAGAACACCATGTACAATCACGCACTGTGTAGAAAAATAGCCAAACAGTAATGTAATACGGTCTGCATATCCTGATTGATATCCAAAAATCTGCATCACAGAAATAAAGAATACGAACAAAAGACTTTTCTTTCTATCATCTTCAAAAATACTTCTTCCTAGCAGAGTATAAATTCTGTAATATATCGGAAGCATTATTACTGGAGCAAATGAAAAAATGATTGTCAACGGATGTATATGCAAAATTCTTGCCATATATCCCCATATAATCATCATCGGTGAAAAACTGGCTATTTTTCCTGTCTCATAAACATAAATAGCTTCCTTTATATCTACAAAAGCATTAGGCCTGTCATAAGAAAAAAATACAAGAATGAATATCTGGAGAAGTATTAGTATTGCATTTAATATCCACAATGCCCATTCATCCATACCTTTTGTATTTCTTATAACTTCAAGCTCTCTTTTTATAAAATTATTTTTCGGAGAATCAGTCTTTTTCATTCTGCACCTCCGATATTTTATAAATAATATAGTCCCCGACCATATCCAGCTGCATAAAACCATATTCTGTAATAGGGAACTCCGGATAATGTCTTCCCGATGACATTACTACATATTCCATACCATTCTTTTTGGCTATCTGAGACAATTTATAGGTATCAGGTTCATATCCAAAAAGTTCATCATATGCTTCTCTTGCGTCCCTGTTAAGACTATTAAGATCAGCGTCCTTGGGATAATCGTAAAGCATATTAAATTTAGCGCTGTACATGCTAAAATATGGAGATATTTCATAAGGGGCTATAACAGAAGGATTATCAGAATCTAAAAGTATCCGTTCCATAACGTCTACATATTCCTGTCTGATATGCAGGTTATTATCTGCTTTAACAAAATATTCCGAAGACAATATTCTGTTTCCTGTGATCGATAAGGCAAATACTATTATCAGAAAAGCTATATACGGAAGAGCCTTATTAATATATGTCTCTGTCTTGCTTTCTTCTTTTTCATTTCCATCAATATCGCAATTTTTATTGCAAATATAATGTCCTGCGCCAGAAATAATAGTACTTAACACATAAGCTACCCCTGCCCATATATACAACAAAAAGACAGCCGGATTAATCCGCCTACCTTTTTCTGATTTTATAATCATTATAAAACATAAAAGTAATGCCACTAATACTAGCGGTACCAGTCGTCCGTTTCCTCTGTATTTATCATACATAGAAACAGCATCCTGTAATAGCTCTCTCATGCTTTGTTTCCTTATTCATTACGAAAAGTTTAATATTACCAACTATTATATATTTCGTGCTGACAGCCATCCTCATATATTTTAGAGGAACTGGTATATAATTATAGCAAAAGCTATTCCCAGAGCAGCACCACATACTACCTGAAGCGGCGTATGTCCTACAAGCTCTTTAAGCTTCTCTTCAGAGAATTTAATATGCTTCTTTGATTCATCAAGCTTAGAAAAATACTCTATAATCTGATTAAGAACTACTGCCTGCGTTCCTGTTTCTCTTCTAACTCCTCTGGCATCATACATAACTATAAATGCCAGTATAGAGGTCACAGCAAATTCAAAGGAATCAGCACCATAGCAAAGCGCACTGCCGGTGGCCAATGAACATACTGTCGCTGCATGACAGCTCGGCATTCCACCTGCCCCTACAAGTCTCTCTAAAGTGAACTCTTTTGTAATGGCAAAATCTATTATCGTTTTTAATATCTGCGCTAAAGCCCATGATGAAACAGATATTATCAATACTTTATTAGCTAAAAGTGCTCTCAAAAAATCCATCTGATTGTTTTCCTTTTCCAGATTAATATGCTAAATAGTCAAATTTAATCATAGCATAAATCATGTTTTAATACTACTCACATATAGCATTTTTCTCTTTCTGTTTCCTGTTTTTAACAGAATTAATAGCGATCATAATAACATAGAAATATGCCATTATATATATTGGAAAATAGTATTTAAAATAGCTTGCTGGAGCAAGGACAAAAACGATGAACCAATGAGCCAGCAAACCACCCATTACAAAAAATGTATACCATTTTCTTTTTATTAAAGAATAAAGGCAAAGTAAAACCACTATTGCTAATGGAATAAACAGATTATAAGATACTGTCTTTACAATACTTATTCCTAATTTTACAAGAGCTCCTATGCCTCCTCCCTCCATTGTGATATGGAAAGGCAGGGCTGCATAGCAAAAGGCCCCAACTCTTGTTTTAAAGAAAACATCAGGATTAGATATAAATATTCTCTTTAGAGCCGCTGCATAATTAAAGAAATCTGTAGCATCAGCCTCTTCACGTACACCTACATATCCAGGCTGGTATAATATTAAAACATCTTCATAATTAATATCTTCATAATACTCATTTATTGCATCGATTACTTCAATAGACAGGTATTTATCCACTATAGCCAAATCCTCTGCATTTTTATCACGATCAAGGCCACATCGGAACATATTAGTGATTGTATATGCATAAAAAGGTTTCATTCTGTCATCAGCTGCTGCCTCTAAGTTATCTGCTACTATTCCATTCTGAGGTATAGAAACCGCATACTGTATTATCAGGGAGCTGGCTATCAAAAGCACCAGGCTCTTCTTATTCCTGTAAATCGGATAGACAAACAGGATAAGAATTATAGATAATACAGCAAAGTATATTCCTTCTGTTCTCCACTGTGTCAGGACACTGCTTAATACTAAGAGCCAAAACATGCCATGCTTTGTTATATCTGCCTTCTCAAGTTTGTCAAATAACAACTTCGACATAATAAACAAGTAGAGAAGGTAATATATTGGAAGCCTATGAGCGCTGGTAGTATAGGCTATTACCGGATATAACAGGAACAAGATAAAGCTAAAATATCCATAAGGCTTTCCAAAATATTTTTTACTTCTATATACAACATAACCTATTACAAGATATTCGATTATTACTTTAACTATAATAGGCGATACCGATACAGGAATAATCATGAGAGAAACGATGTAATAGTATGTAGTAATATAATAAAACCATGTATAATGCTCCAGATTAACAGCTGCATCAAATATAAGAGTCTCATCATTGCTGATATATCCTGCAGGAAGCTTAATAGCCAGAACGGCCAGAAGCACTATCAGATATGGCAAGGCCGAAATAAGCACATTTCTTAAAACTGAGTCTTTTTTTCCTCCAAAGAAAAAAGCATTAAATATTCCGTAGTACATATATAGTAGAACAATCAGGCATATGATTTTGCATATAATATAATCGCTAAAACCAGCTGACGGCGCTACATTAAATATCATTTTATCTGTAAAGAAGGTTACTATAAAATG
>JAZUFJ010000231.1:0-5210 GCA_045640645.1 Lachnospiraceae bacterium | reverse complement strand
TAGATTCACATGTCATAATATTATAGGAAGAGTATATAGTTTTTAAAACTACATTGCAATATATAGTCATTAATTTTTGGAGGTGATTGTAATAATATGTCAAGTTGCACTTTAGATATGTTAAATGAAAGGCAGAGAGAGGCAGCAATGACCATAAGTGGTCCTGTTTTAATACTCGCCGGAGCGGGTAGTGGAAAAACCAGAACACTTATTAACAGAATAGCCTATCTGATAGATGAGGGAGGAGTTGATCCCTGGAATATTTTGGCGATCACCTTTACAAATAAAGCTGCAGAGGAAATGAGAAACCGTGTAGACGAATCAATAAGCAGAGGTGCGTCCAGTATATGGGTAGCCACTTTCCATAGCACCTGTGTAAGGATACTCAGAAGATTTATTGATAAGCTTGGATATGATACTAACTTTACTATATATGATACAGACGATACAAAGGTGGTAATGAAAGACATATGTAAGAGATTGCAGATAGATACAAAGCAGTATTCTGAAAGAGGTTTTCTAAACGCCATATCAAAAGCTAAGGACGAGCTTATTTCACCATTAGAGATGAAAAAAGATGCTGATCTGTCTGGGGATTATGGAAAAAAACAGATGGCGAGAGTTTATCTTGAATATGAAAGGGCTCTTCAGAAAAATAACGCATTGGATTTTGATGATTTAATATATAGAACTGTGGAACTGTTTAAAGCCTGGCCTGATATTCTTGAAAACTATCAGGAAAGATTCAGATACATTATGGTAGACGAATATCAGGATACTAATACAGCACAGTTTGAGCTTATTAGGCTCCTTGCATCAAAATATAGAAATATTTGCGTGGTTGGAGATGATGACCAGTCTATCTACAGGTTCAGAGGAGCCAATATACGAAATATTCTTGATTTTGAAAAGGTATATAACGAGGCCAAGGTTGTAAAGCTTGAACAGAATTACAGATCTACCCAGACAGTGTTAGATGCAGCTAATGCTGTTATAAAGAACAATATGGGACGTAAGGATAAAGCTTTATGGACTGATAAGATCGATGGCAGCAGAATACATTTGAAGCAGTTTGACAGAGCTTATGAGGAAGCAGAGTATATTGTTTCGGATATTAATAAGAAAAAAAGAAATGGTATAGCGGATTATTCAAGCTGTGCAGTTTTATATAGAACAAATGCCCAGGCCAGAATTCTTGAAGAACAGTTTGTGCTATCCGGAACACCATATGATGTAGTGGGTGGGGTGAATTTCTATTCCCGTAAAGAAATCAAGGATGTGCTGGCATATCTTAAAACAGTTGATAACGCAAAGGATGATCTGGCGGTTAAACGAATAATAAATGTTCCTAAAAGAAGTATAGGGGCGACTACGGTAGCGAAGGTTCAGGATTATGCAGATTTGCATGAGATCAGTTTTTATGATGCTTTAAAGGAAACTGATGAAATCAGCTCCGTTCAGAAGTCAGCCCAGAAGCTTAAGGATTTTGTGGAAATGATACAAACCTTCAGATCAAAGCTTCAATATATATCGATATCTGAGCTGGCCAGAGATATATTAGATAGTACAGGCTATATGGATAGTATTGATGGAGAAGATAAGGTAGAGATAGAAGCAAGAAAGGAAAATATCCAGGAATTTATAAATAAAATCATTGCTTATGAACAGGAAATGGGAAATGAAGCTACTTTGTCTGGATTTCTTGAGGAAGTGGCTTTGGTAGCAGATATTGACAGAATAAGTACTGATAATAATAAAGTATTGCTTATGACTCTACACAGTGCAAAGGGATTGGAATTTGAACATGTGTATCTTTCGGGAATGGAGGATGGACTTTTCCCAAGCTATTTGAGCATAACTTCAGATGATCCAATGGAGCTTGAGGAGGAGAGACGTCTTTGCTACGTGGGAATAACCAGAGCAAAAGATGATTTGACTATTACAGCTGCAAGATCAAGGATGGTAAATGGTCAGACTCAGTATAATGCCTTGTCAAGGTTCGTAAAGGAAATTCCTGAGGACTTATTTGATGGAAGATTGCCGTCAAGAAAAGTTAGAGAGGAAGATATACCTTCTAAAGCTTCCAGAAGTGAACTGGGATGGCAGGTGACAAAACAGAAACCATATGCTATGGCACCTAAGGAAAGAAATGCTTATGCTAAACCTTATATTATGAACGTTACTAATACCCAGATTGGAAAGGTAAAGAATATTGGAAGCGCTACTGCGTCAACGGGCGGTCTGGAATATGAAATTGGTGACAGAGTACGTCATATGAAATTTGGAGAGGGAACCGTTATGAACATTGTTAGCGGTGGAAGAGATTATGAGGTGACTGTAGATTTTGATACAGCTGGTATAAAGAAAATGTTTGCTGCTTTTGCAAAACTTAAAAAAGTGGATTAAAGCTATTTTCTTTAAATTTTAATTAAAATTTTATTGTTTACATAATGGTAAAATGAAAATAAATGTGTTAAAATGAGACATAGGGAGTTTTTAAAAGAAAGGATGGGGTATTACACATGGAAAGATTTGACAAATTAGAAGAAATCGTTAAAGCTGTTAAGGAACAGGAAACTATTGGTGTAGCAAAGGCCAATGATATTATTAATGCAGTGAAGGCACAGAATATTCTTAATCTTGCTAAGAAACAGGAAGAGGAAGAGAAGAGAAATAAAACTGTTATTATCATTTTAAGTATTATTGGTGCTGTAGTAGTTATCGCAGCAGCGGTTTATGGAATTTATCGTTATTTTACACCAGATTATCTTGAAGATTTTGATGATGATTTTGAAGATGATATGGATGACGATTTCGAAGATGAATTGTTTGAGGATGAAGCTGCAGAGGCTCCTAAGGCTGAAGAAGAAAAAGTTGAAGAAGAAAAAGCTGAAGAAGCTGAGGAAGCTATCGAAGAGTAATCGTATATTGCTATTTGTTGCAGTTTAATAAGAAAAGCCCGAATTATCGGGCTTTTCTTATTGTTAAAGATATAGGTGATTGTTAATTTCTTAAATGAGTAAGGATATTGAAAATATGAAAAA
The DNA here is from genome assembly GCA_045640645.1 of Lachnospiraceae bacterium. Lineage (GTDB taxonomy): Bacteria > Bacillota > Clostridia > Lachnospirales > Lachnospiraceae > JAZUFJ01. The sequence goes on along the minus strand of JAZUFJ010000231.1, from coordinate 2,166 downwards.
AGGTCAGATATACGAAGGAGTAGTATCAAAAGTTAAGTTTCCTAATAAGGGAATAGTTGAATTTGAAGATGGTGAGAACACTAGCCAGTGTGTAGTAAAAAATGCTATTCCGGGACAGACTGTAAGATTTTCGGTCAATAAAATACGAAATAAAAAGGGAGAAGGAAGGCTGCTTGAAGTTGTAAAACCATCTTCGATAGAGAAAGAAAGTCCTTGCCGACATTTTGGAATATGTGGTGGATGTACTTATCTCAATATGGAGTATGAGGAAGAGCTTAAGATAAAGGAAAGCCAGATAAAAGATCTTTTTAAAGACGTAATTACTAATTTTGATAATGTATTCGAAGGGATTTTAGGTAGTCCTATTCAGTATGGATACAGAAACAAAATGGAATTTTCTTTTGGAGATGCCTCTAAGGATGGTGAGCTTGAGCTTGGTATGCATAAAAGAGGAAGCTTCTATGACATAGTAACGGTAAAAGATTGCAAGATAGTAGACGAGGACTATAGGAAGATCCTTACAGCTACAGTGAACTATTTTAGAGGAAAAGAAACTCCATATTTTCATAAAATTAGACATGAAGGCTTTTTAAGACATCTTATGGTAAGAAAAGCTATTAATACCGGGGAAATTTTGATAGATTTAGTTACCAGTTCGGCTATGCCAAAGCCTACATGCTGTATAGAAAAAGGTCTTCTTGAAGATTGGAGAGAAGAACTTCTGTCAAAAGATATGAAGCTGTCTGGAAAGATAGTGGGTATTCTTCATACAGTAAATGATTCCCTATCAGATACCATTAAGGATGAAGGAACTACAATATTATATGGACAGGATTATTTTTATGAAAATCTTTTAGGCCTTAAATTTAGGATTACTCCTTTTTCATTTTTCCAGACGAACTCTCTTAGCGCAGAGGTGCTTTATAGCAAGGCAAGAGAATATGTGATGGATTCTATGGAAAATAATGGAATAGTATACGACCTTTACAGTGGAACGGGAACGATAGCACAGCTTCTTGCTGAGGCAGCGGACAAGGTTATAGGTGTAGAAATAGTTGAAGAGGCAGTGGAGGCCGCAAAAGAAAATGCAAAGCTTAACGGGCTTGATAATTGTGATTTTATAGCCGGGGATGTTCTGAAGGTATTGGACAATATAGAAGAAAAGCCTGATTATATTATTCTTGATCCTCCAAGAGATGGTATTCATCCTAAAGCACTTAGAAAGATAATTGATTACAATCTTGATAATATCCTGTACATTTCCTGCAAGCCTACAAGCCTTGCAAGAGATCTTGAAGTTTTACAGGAAAGCGATTACGAAGTAAAACGAATATGTGCTATAGATCAGTTCCCTTGGACAACTGGGATAGAGACAATTTGTTTGCTGGCTAAAAAGTGAAGTTGAAAAACTATATGAGTAAACATGATAGGAGCGGACCAGTATATGAGGAAGATATATAAAAATATAGAAGAGACAATAAAAGAGGCCGGACAGATACTTTTAAAAGCTCGTTTGGAAAAGGATGAGATATTTGCAAAAGAGGGACCGGCAAATTTTGTTACCGTATATGATAAAAAGATTCAACAGTTTCTTATAGATGCTTTTAGTAAGATTCTTCCTGAGGCAACATATTTTGGAGAAGAGGATACAGAGGGAAATGGTTGTGAAGATGTTAAAAAGGGTTATGTCTTTTTTATTGACCCTATCGATGGAACAACAAATTTCCTGTTTGATTATCATCAAAGCTGTGTATCTGTGGGTCTTTCAAAGGAGGGACAGCTTATAGCCGGCTTCGTTTATGATCCATATAACGATATAATGTACAAGGGTATAAGAGGAGAAGGCGCATTTGTTAATGATAAGCTTGTAAAGATTGAAAATAAGAATTTATCAGGTGGAATAGCCGAATTTGGATGTGCCAGATACAATGATGATCGCATTGATCTTATGATGTCTGTGGTAAAAGAGCTATTTTTAAGAAGTATATGTATTAGAAATGGTGGATCTGCAGCTCTTGGAATAAGTAAGGTAGGATCCGGATCAAATGTTTTATATTTTGAGCTGAAGCTTCAGCCTTATGATTATGCTGCAGCAACAGTTATTCTTGAAGAGGCTGGAGGAAAAATATGCCAGGCTGATGGAAGCGATATTACTCTTGATGAAGG
>JAZUFJ010000230.1:0-3668 GCA_045640645.1 Lachnospiraceae bacterium | reverse complement strand
CAACTCCTTGGCTCACAGAACGACATGGCTACGATCCGACTTCCTCAATTACGAAAAGGGACATATTATTTGTCATATGATGACATGATTTCCTTAGCCTTCTCCGGCATATCAGATACTGACAAAACAGCAATATTATTAAGCTCTGCAAGATATGCCGCCTTCAGCTTAACCATCTCATCCGGAGCATAATCCTCATAGCTTTCCATCTGTTCCTTTACTCTCGCTGTAAGAGCCTGAATAGCCTTATCAGCGCTGGCTGTATCAGCACATTCCAATACTACTACCTCTTCTGCAGTAGCTCCTGCTGTTTCATAAATATATGCGTTTGATATTGCAATATCTGTAAAATCAAATATCATCTCAGCAGTATCAAGGCTCATCTCTGACAGCTCGTCTTTATATGTAATCTCTTTAAGTAATCTGTCCGCTATCTCTGAAGCGTTAGCTTCCTTCACCTCAGCGCTGGATTCTGAAGATGCTGCCGCTGCGGGAGCGCTTCCACATCCGGTAAAACTGCCTGCCATCAAAGCTGAAGCTATTGAAATTACTACTAGTCTTTTTACCAAATTTTTCTTTATCATACTCTTCCCTTATTTTCCCTTCATTTTCTTGCTTATATAATCGTTTTTCTTTACCCTACTCTCTTTTTTGCTTTTGCAATCGTTTTCCAAAGGCTCGCCCTCTGGGTGAGCTGTCACCGCAGGTGACTGAGAGGGCACTGCATTTTGCCTTGCTCTCTTTTTTGCTTATGTATTCAATTTTCAAAGGCTCGCCCTCCGGGAGAGCTGTCACCGCAGGTGACTGAGAGGGCATTGCATTTTACTTTGCTATCGTGCAACAGCATGGGTTCTAAGATATTCCTTCCATGTTGTCATATAGCTTCCCATCATATGGATACCATCTGACGCTGATGCAGCTATAAGGCTACCATCCGGCTCTGACACAACAGAGTTCACGTCAATATAATATGCTCTTTGGCTCAAGGCAAACAGCTTAAGTGCTTCATTTCTTGCAAAAATATTAGGATTGTTATGAGCTGAATCCTCTGCTGATTTCCAGGCTGTAACCGGAAGTAATCCATGGATATAAATGATTGCTCTTGGTTCCTTTTCACGGAGCTTCTGTATCAGCTCAGCATAGACCTCTTCAAACTTTCCTTCATTACCCCATCCCATTTCGTTTAGGCCAACTTTAATATAAATCTTTGTAAACGCATCATATGGGATAGCATCAAGTATAGGCATTTTTCCTGCAGGAGTCTTTACTACCTTTGCACTTTTATAATTATATAGCTGGAAACCTACTGCAGTATAGAACGTGGCATTTATGCCTGCATGCATTCCAAAGCCCTGCATTCTGGAATCTCCAATAAACAAAGCATCATCAAAATAGCTATCTGAAACCTCTGTAAATGGAAGTGGATAGTTAATATTTGGATCTTCGTAGACAACGTTCTGAGGTATTCCTCCATTTGAAGATATTTCAGTTGCTGCTATAGCTGCCATAATATCAGATGTCGTAGCGTCAACAGTCATAGCATCGTTAGTCACCATTTCCTGAGATGCTGCATCTGACAGAGAAGGTACTTCAGTATTAATCATATCCTGAGGGATAGCAGCTTCGGTGTTCTCATATAACACCTCACCATTTTTGCCAGCTGCCTCCACAATTTTTACATTTGCTATCTCATCTGTAAGTACAAAGCCTTCACTATCTGACTGCTTTGTTTCTGATTCTTCAACCGGGCTCTGCGCATCCGCTTCTGCTTCCACAGTTGTGTCCTGCGTGTCGGCTTCTGATTCTGCTACTGATTCTTCTTCAGTCTTTTGAGTATCATTCTCTTTATCATCAAGATCTTCTATACTAAACTCTTTAAGTCCTGTATATGAGCTATAGTCTGTATCGATTGAAAACTCCTTAAGACCTGGCGCTGCCTGTACTACCACGCCACCTGTTTTAAAGGAGTCAAAAAATTCTGACACGCTCATATTCATATTCCAAAGAGCAAGACCTGCCCCTGCTCCCATGGCAAAGAACATAGTAATCATAAAGACACATATAATAGCTGCTATTCTAATAAGAGTATGATGCTTTCTTACCTTAGCCCCCTGAAGATTATGCTCTTTTTCACTGATTATTACATCCTCTAAATCAGTATCATCTTCTGCTACGTTCTCTGCTGTTTCTTCTTTTATATCCTTTATCGACTCTACTTCATCTTCTTCATCGAGGTATTCATCGATTGCTTCTTCTGTTTCTTTTTCTTCTATCGGCTTTACTTCATCTTCTTCGTCAAAGTATTCATCGATTACTTCTTCTGTTTCTTTTTCTTCTGCCGACTCTACTTCGTCTTCTTCATCAAAATATTCACTGATTGATTTCTCTTCTTCATCATCTTCATCGAAATAGTATCCCTCAATCTTCTTGCCTTCTTCATCCTGATCATCGAGATACTCTATTTCTTTGTCGAGCTCTACTTTTTCTTTTATATCAAGCTCTTCTTCTACGCTAATTTCTTCTTCAATGTTAATTTCTTCAGTGCTGGCTTCATCTTCAGATTTTAATACATCAGGATTGGTATTTTTATTTTGAAGATTAACCTGTTTTTTCTTTTTTACTCTCCTACGTTTCTTCTTTCCCATTTCGCACCCATATTTATCTTTGTCAAAATCTATACTCTATCCTGTAGTAACCTTTTCAGCTCATCAAGCGCCTTGTTATGAAGAATCTTTACATAAGCATAGGATATATCCATACGCGCTGCTATAGCCTTTAAGGTAAGACCAGAATAATATCTTAGAATAATTAAATCTCTTCCTCTCTCGTCAAGCTTTTCAAGAGCTGAGGCTAATTCCTCTAATGTTTCATTCTCACAAACATCTTCCTCTATATCAGAATCTTCAACCATGTCCTCCGGTACCTCTACGAATACCTTTCTTACTCTGTAATAATCTATAAGGGTATTCCTTGCTATGGTAAATATCCAGGTTGATACTGCGGCTTTATTTTCATCAAAGGTATCCAGCTTTTCAATCGCTTTTATAAATACATCAGAGCAAATATCCTCTGCTAAATAGCTGTCATTAACCTTGCTTTTAATAAACCATAAAACCTTATCATGGTATTTATCGAATAATTCTTCTTTAGATATGCTCATCCAGCATTCCTTTCCTTACTTAATGCTTCCCATAATATCACCGTTATTTGATTAACCGGTTTTCTTATTTCATTTCCAACTTTATATGTCTATTCTTTGTCTTTCCACAAGCTCAGCAAAGAAACCCTTGCTCTCTATTAACTTTTCATAGGTTCCCTGCTCTACTATCTTTCCACCATTAAATACTATTATTCTGTCACAATGTCTGATAGTAGATAATCTATGAGCTACTACGATTCTTGTACATTTAAGATTATCAATTGCTTCTGATACCTTTTTCTGGGTAATATTATCAAGGGCTGATGTAGCTTCATCAAATATTAATAGCTTAGGCTTATGAGCTACAGCTCTTGCTATCATCAGTCTCTGCTTTTGTCCGCCGGATATTCCTCCCTGACCTTCGCATATCAAGGTATTCATTCCCATAGGCATCTTTCTTATATCTTCATCTATAGAAGCTATTTTTGCTGCCTCCCAGGCATCATCCTGTGTAAGATGTGGTGCAGAG
>JAZUFJ010000229.1:0-1714 GCA_045640645.1 Lachnospiraceae bacterium | reverse complement strand
AGCAAATAATAGCTTTTGCATTATTAAAGCTGACATAGAACAAATATAAATTAAATCTTCCTCTGCACTATTGAAGTTCGAGATATTATCTATAGGAATACCCTTATCTCTCAGCTTTCCTAAAGGCAAATCTAACACCTTAATTGTATGCATTTGACCCTTATTTGTAAAGATTGATATCCTTCCTGTATTCATAACAGGGAAAACATATTTATTCTCTGAAATAATTGTCTCTTTATTACGCTCAAAGGTAGAATTTTCAACTATTTTGGCATATCCAAAACGGTCCATCAAAAATACAACTTCAGTTTCTTCAATCTTCTTTTCTTCGAAAACGACTTCTTCAGCGTTTTCTATTACAGTACGTCTGTCTCTGCCAAATTCCTTTTTATAACGGTCCAGCTCGCCCGTGATAACCTTATCCATTGATTTAGGATTGGTAAGAATATCCTTGTAGTTTTCAATGTTCTTTACAGTGTTTTCATGATCCTTTATAAGAGCTTCAATTTCTAAGCCTATGAGCTTTTGCAATCTCATCTCAAGAATCGCTGTTGTCTGTTTTTCAGTAAATCTGAGCTGTTCAGCTATTTTCTTTGAGATTCGTGATTTGAAATTAATCTTATCAGTAATACCGTTCATAAGACAGTTTCTAACTTCTTTAATGTCTTTAGAACCTCTTAATATCTCAATAATAACATCTATAACGTCAACAGCCTTAATAAGACCTTCCTGAACCTCTTTTCTTTCCAGCTCCTTTGTCAAAAGTGTACGATATTTTCTCGTAGCTATCTCTCGCTGGAAATTAACATGATGTCTTATTATATCCTTTAAGCTTAAGGTTTCCGGACGGCCATCAGCTACCGCTAACATATTAACACCAAAGGTATCTTCAAGCTTGGTCTTTTTAAGAAGCATATTTTTCAAATTATCTATATCTGCATCTTTTCTGAGCTCTAAAACTATTCTTATACCTTCTTTTGAAGACTGGTTGGATATATCAACAATATCATTTGTTTTTTTAGAATCAATCAAAGCGACAACATCTGTCAGGAACTTAGAAATATTAGCGCCTATCATGGTATATGGAATTTCTGTTATAACTAAACGGCTTTTTCCTCCCTTAAGCTCTTCAACCTCCATTTTACCGCGAATCTTGATTTTCCCGGTTCCTGTAGAATAAATATTAACAAGCTCATCCTTGTTAACAACTATGCTCCCAGTAGGGAAATCAGGCCCCTTAATATATTCCATCAGCTCTTCTATGGATATATCAGGATTATGCATATAGGCTTTTACACCATCTACAACCTCAGAAAGATTATGTGGCGGCATAGAGGTAGCCATACCTACTGCAATACCTTCTGAACCGTTAACCAGCAGGTTAGGTATCTTACATGGCAGAACAACCGGTTCTTTCTCAGTTTCATCAAAGTTAGGCATAAAATCTACAACATCTTTGTCAAGATCCGCTAGCATTGCTTCCTGAGTAACCTTCATAAGTCTTGCCTCAGTATATCGCATAGCAGCTGCTCCATCACCTTCAATAGAGCCAAAGTTACCATGCCCATCTACTAATGCCATTCCTTTTTTGAAATCCTGGCTCATTACAACCAAAGAATCGTAAATGGAGCTGTCTCCATGAGGATGATATTTACCCATTGTATCACCGACTATACGCGCTGATTTACGATAAGGACGGTCATATCTTATGCCA
>JAZUFJ010000228.1:0-2918 GCA_045640645.1 Lachnospiraceae bacterium | reverse complement strand
TGACCGCCTCCCGGTCATACATTTCCGGATGGTTCAAAAGAAACTTTATAGCTACTATCTCAGACTTAGGCTCTTCATAATTATTCATTGCCGTCATCTTATCATAATCATTAGCTACAATAAGTATTTTAGCACCATCTACCAGTTTTCCCGGGTCTTTTTTACCAGCTGCTTTACTTCCTGAAGCGAAAGCATCATATTCGTTAAAGGCCTGGTTAATCATTCTTTTAATATTAGGAGTAGAGGCAAAGGCGTCTTCTGAAAGGCGCACTCCCTCTCTTTCATAGCTCTTCATGGAAGCTATATCTTCCGCTGTCCTGTTTTTCTTATCCAAAAGACTTCTCGGAATATTAAGCTTTCCTATGTCATGGATAAGAGCTGCCATCACAAGGCTTTCCTGATCTGCCGGTTTCATATTCATATGATGAGATATTAACGCACACAGAATAGCAACGTTCAGGCTGTGCTTATATATAAAGTCTTCTTTTGATCTAAGATTTTGAACAAAATTAATCTTATGGTCCAGTCTGCCATATTTGCTTATAACTTCCTGAGCAAATAAAGGCATCTTCAAATACCGTCCCTTTTTCAGAATATTTGTAAGCTCATCCTTGATCTTAAAAAATGAAACGGTCTGAAATATTTCAAACTCCACATCATCAGCTGATATAGGCGGCAATGGCTCCGATGGATCCAAAATATAAATACCTATAAGTCCATTATTTATAACAGAGCTTATACCCTGTGATGTAAGTTTGGAATCTCTTTCAAACAAGAGAACTCCATTTTTGTTATAAATTGCCTTTGCAAGCCTCATCCCTTCCTTCAGCTCGTTAGCTTTTACAAAACGCATATACTATTCCCCCAAAAATATCCCCGATTGCTATTTATCCAAATGTTCTTTCTAAAAAAATCTCAAATTCGCTGATTGGTATTGGTCTTGAGAAATAATATCCCTGAGCAATATCGCAATCAATATTTCTTAAGAACTTAAACTGTTCTTCAGTCTCTACTCCCTCAGCTATTACATTAAGGCCAAGCTGTTTAGCCATTTTAATAGACGATTCTACTATGATTTTTCCTCGATCGGTAACCATAATCTCATCAAGGAAGAATCTGTCAATTTTAAGTATATCAACAGGCGCCGTCTTCAGCATATTAAGTGAAGAATATCCTGAGCCGAAATCATCCATCAGTATCTTAAAGCCTCTTTTCTTAAGCTCATCCATCTGGGCAAAAAGCTCGTCCACATCACCAATGAAAAGATTTTCAGTGATCTCCAGCTCAAGCCTTGATGGCTCTATGTCATATTGTTTAACAAGATCCTCTAAGGTTTCAGCTAAAGCTGTATTTCCCACATGGGCACGGCTTATATTAACTGATATAGGAATATCAATATTTCTAGCCTTAAGCTCTGAAAGATATTTGCAGGCTTCCTCCCATACAAATTTATCCATCTTGGTAATAAAACCATTACTTTCAAACAGATCCAGGAACTGAGCCGGAACAAGCACACCTTTGATCGGATGTCTCCATCTTACTAAGGCTTCAGCGCCACATAATACCCTGTCCTTAAGATTAACCTGAGGCTGTAAAAACATCTCAAATTCTCCAGCCCTGAGAGCATCCTCCATCTCTTCCTCTATCTCAGCACGCTCTCTGTCTTTTAATCTAATAACATCATCATATACAGCGTAATTAGTAAATACACTTCCTTTAACCTGACGTTTTACGCTTCTGGCTCTGTCGCACATTAATCTTATTGGAACATCCCTGTCAACGATTTTGTATATTCCATATACCAGTGATACAGCGGTAGGAAGTGATTCCTGGGATGCCATTCTGGACGAAAGCTGATTTATATAAGTTATAATGTCCTGTTCTGTTTCATAAGGGAAAAGGACACTGAATATATCTGCCTGATAACGCTTACCTATGGTACTTCTCGATGCAACCTCTCTAATAGTCTTGCCTAAGGCTGCAAGAATACGGTTACCCATTTCTATACCATATCTGTCATTTATAAGCCTGAACTTCTCAATATCGACCGCAATAATAACATATTTCTGTTCAGGGTTCATATGAATAATTTCGTCAGCTTTTCTATAGAACTTATTACTGTTATAAAGACCTGTCAGAGAATCATAATCAGCCCTGTATTCCATTTCGGCCTTAATTTCCATTTCAGTATTAACGTTCTGAAGAGTTCCTAAATATCTTACTACTTCATTGTTAAGACCTCTTAATGCCTGTACAGTAATGGTATACCAGATTGGAGCACCGTTTTTATTGTAAAGTCTTACAGTAGTCTTGGTAGCGTTTTCCCCTTTTTGTATACCTTCAATAAACTTGTCCATGATCTCCTGATCATCTTCATGTACTTTTATAGACCTAAGCAGAGACCATCCGTCTGTAAGCTCTTTCCTATTTACCTTGAAATACTCATCAAACATTGTGCAGAGATAATAGCTGTTTGTAGCGGTAGTATATTCATAAACAAGTATACCCACCATCTCGTTAACGTTTTCATCACGTTCCAGATTGAGCTCCATATCCTTAAGGATATCGCTCTTCTGTTTCATTATCTCATACTTGGTTTTTGTCTCTATCGTTTCAATGCTACGCTTTTTATAATCATTAACATTCAGAGCAACAGTCACACATCTGATATCATCATCCTCAACCTCTGAATATTTCATAAAGCCCAGCTCTGTCATCTCTTCTGAATCCGTATTAAGAATTACAGTATATAAATTATACCACTGGTACTCGTCATCTATATTTTTAAGTCTTACTTCTCTGCAGACTAAAGAGTTTCCAAGCTTGATTTCCTGCTTGATATATCTTGGCTCAGTAGCCTCACAGAACTGATTAATATCCTCAGGATGCACAATAGTCTGAAGATACTGATTTCTGAG
>JAZUFJ010000227.1:0-2435 GCA_045640645.1 Lachnospiraceae bacterium | reverse complement strand
CCAGAAGGAGTGAAAACCATAGCTCCAGGATGCTTTAAGGGTAATAGAAATATAACATCAGTTACGTTTCCATCCACTCTTAAGAAGATAGGGGAGGATGCATTTAATGGATGCTACTATCTGACAGATACGACATTTAATGAAGGACTTCAAAAGATTGAAGACAGGGCTTTCCAGTCTACTGCTATGAGAGTGGTCAATATACCGAAAACTGTGAGAGAAATAGGTATATCGGCTTTTGATAACGTAGGTAATGGAAGACCGGTAGAGCTTGTTATTTTTTCTGGTGATGATTTACCTGATATAGTTAATAAGCCAACAGCTGAAAGAATGTCCGCAAAGGGTCTTATTACTCTGGCTTTTAACGGCGTTGAGAATGCTATAATATCTCCAAGCGCAGATATAGAGTCTGGAAATGTATTTGATGTTAATCAATATGGTTACAGAGGCCAGGTATATAGTGTTGTGGCTGGAGCCGGAAATGAAGGACAGGGAAGTCTTAAACTGGAAAAATGCACGAAAATACCAGATGAAAAAGGGGAAGTATATATTAATCCTCATGTTAAGGTTGGTAGTGGTGACTATGTAATGGTTGGCGTCAAAGAACAGGCATTTGATGACTATAAGAATTGTCTGGAATGGTCTGGAAAAAAGGCAAATGCTATAAAAATAGATGGAAATACTTCTAAAGATGTTGAGAGGTTTCTTGATAATATCTCTGAGGAACTGAGCTATATTGGAGATAATGTAGAACGTATTGATGAGTATAATGCCATTAAAGTAGATATTCAGTCCTCGTATTTTGATGTTAATCAGAATGATAAAGCTAAAGCTGTCATACCTTCAAATACCGAGCGTTATCTTATCACAGTATCGGATGATGCAACAGCCAGCGATATGATAGATAAGGCGATGAGAGATAAATATGGCGATAAGGCAGATATAGATATGGTTCCTATCTCCGTAGATATGACAGATAAAACAGGTACTATTTCTATAAAAAAATTTGCAGGGAAAAAGCTTGAGCTTGAGCTTCCATTACCAAATATATTTGATGGAGTGAACGATATAAAGGTAGCCTGTTGCGATGATAATGGATTATTCGAAAATGTGGCATGCACTGTAGCCGGACATTCCGGAAGTAAGTCTATAAGATTTGTGGCCAGCCATTTATCTCCTTATGTGATTTATCATGTTAACGCCCTTAATCCATCTGCCAGTATGGTTACGATTGAAAATGGAACAGATGATGATCTCATGGTAGAGAAAACAGATGTTTCAATGAATGAGAGCAGAATAGAGCTGGATGAGGATATAAGAATAAATGTTGATAATCTGGCAGGAAGTACAATAAATGGCGTTTTGAATACCTTAAACAGAAGAATTGATGGAGGCTTTGAGACCAAGTGGATAGTGATAGTAATATTGCTGTCGATGGCTATAGTGCTGTTTATATATCCTGGAAAAAATATTAGACGTAAGTAGAAGTAATGGTATATAATATTCGGTAAGTTGCAAAAAGACAAGATTGAATATTGATGAGAGAATCTTGCATTTGTGCTTTAAATAAAAATAAATTAAATTTGCAGTGCTATATATTACTTGCATATTTAATTGTATGAGGAGATGTCATTATGAAAAACGAATATCGTGCAGTGAAAATGAACAACAATAATAATTTGTTGGAACTTGAGGAGCATATGTATATCCTTGCGGATGTACAGACACCTAACGTTTTTAGAAATCTTTTTCCTTATGATGAGGTACCAAAGATTGCGTTCAATGATCGTATTGTTCCTCATAATATGCCAAAAGAAATTTGGATAACAGATACTACTTTTAGAGATGGACAGCAGACTAGAGCACCATATACTACAGAGCAGATGGTTACTATCTTTGATTACCTTCATAAGCTTGGTGGTCCAAAGGGTATGATCAGAGCGAGCGAATTCTTCTTATATTCAAAGAAAGACAGAGATGCTGTTTATAAATGTATGGAAAGAGGATATCAGTTTCCTGAGATTACCAGCTGGATAAGAGCTTCTAAAGAGGATTTCCAGCTCGTAAAAGACCTTGGAATGAAAGAAACTGGTATTCTTGTAAGCTGTTCAGATTATCATATTTTCTATAAGCTTAAAATGAACAGGCGTGAAGCTACGGAACATTATTTAAGCGTAGTTAGAGAATGACTCGAAGCAGGAATATCTCCAAGATGTCATCTTGAGGACATTACAAGAGCGGATATCTATGGTTATGTAATTCCTTTCTGTCTTGAACTTATGCGTCTTATGGAAGAATATAAGATACCTATCAAAGTAAGAGCCTGCGATACCATGGGATATGGCGTAAACTATCCTGGTGCAGTTATTCCTAGAAGTGTTCAGGGTATCATTTATGGTCTTAATAAGCATGCCGGTGTTAGCCCTCATCTCCTT
>JAZUFJ010000226.1:0-8486 GCA_045640645.1 Lachnospiraceae bacterium | reverse complement strand
TGATGTGTTATACAGGTTTCAGATTAGGTTTTAGGAGCATTTAATTAATGGATAAGTATTTTGATTATAAAAAAATATTAATCATTATTATTAAAATTGCCATAGCAGTTTTTCTGCTTGTGGCTTTAAATGCTGTCTTTATGCCAAAGTATATTTTTGAAAATCAGGATGGAAGGATTACTAGGGAATATTATAGGGAGAAGCTTGATACAGATGTTATTTTTGCTGGATCATCTACCGTATATTCAGGTATTTCACCTATTATATTATGGCGTGATTATGGTATAACCTCCTTTGTCAGAAGCAACGCTTCCCAGCCAACCTGGGTGTCCTATTACATGATAAAGGACGCCATAAAAAGAAATAAACCAAAGCTTGTTGTGTGTGATGTTGGGTTTGCTAAATATGAGGATACCTATTCAGAGGAGCCGGCTAATAGAAAAGCAATTGATGGAATGCGTCTTTCAAAGGAAAAAATAGATTGTATAAAAGCTACGATGGGAGAAGATGAAAAACTTTTGGATTATATTTTCCCTATTTTCAGATTCCATTCCAGGTGGAAGGAACTGAGCTTAGATGATTTCAAGTATGCATTTTATTCAGAACCGGTATCTCATAATGGATATCTGGTGAACTATGAGAGTAATCCAATGGATATGCGCAGGAATATGTATGATTACAGAGAAGAACCATATTTAGGCTCCAGAGGTGTATTTTATTTAAATGAGATAGTTGACCTTTGCAAGGAAAATGATATAGAGGTACTGCTTATAAAGATGCCAGGCAACTATGAAAACTGGAGCGATGCATATGATAACCAGATTATGGAAGAAATATGTTCAAGGTCAGGATGCGGATATACTAATTTTGACCGTATGAGTGATGTGATTGGTCTTGATTATATGATACATTCTTCAGATGGTGGACAGCATTTAAATACACCGGGAGCTGAGGTGTTTAGTGAATATTTAGGTAATGTACTGAAGGGGTATTATGAACTGCCTGTTCATAGTGATGATGATAAATATGTTAAGGCATGGGAAATAAAGCTTGGAAAATATGAATCAGAAAAAGCCTTGAAACAGCTGGGTGAATAGATTTAGGTGAGGTTTTGATATGGATAAGTGTGAAATAAATGATAAGAGACAGATTTCTTTAAAAAGAGCTGAAGAGCTTCATGATGAAATAAGTGATTACTTAGAGTATAAGCAGGAGTTCTTAAGGGAAACTAAAGAAATAAGAGATATTATGAGCAAAAAGCATAAGGCTGAACTGCTTAATTATTTTGAGGCTACAGAAGATGACTGGAACGACTGGCACTGGCAGTTTAGGAACCGCATAAGCTCTGTTTCTTTATTAAGAAAGTTTATTCCATTAAGCGAATCACAGGTAAAGATGTTAGAGGAAATTTCCAAGGTGAACAGATGGGCTACGACACCATATTATTTATCTCTCATGGACTATGATGATATGTCATATCCTATTAATATGATGGCTCTTCCAACAGAATCTGAAAAGAATGCAGAGGGCGAGCTTGATCCTATGGCCGAGGAATATACTAACCCTGCACCTTGTATTACCAGAAGATATCCTAACAGACTGATAATTAATGTTACCAGCTCATGTGCCATGTTCTGCAGACACTGTCAGAGAAGACGTCGAATAGGAGAAACTGACAGGATAGAATCTGAGGAAAATATCCAGGCAGCTATTGAATATATTAAAAATACGAAGGAAATTCGCGATGTTCTTATTACGGGTGGCGATCCATTAATGCTTCCTGATGAGATGCTTGAAAATATCATTAAACAGGTCAGAGCGATAGAGCATGTTGAGATTATTCGAATAGGTACAAGGGTACCTGTTACAATGCCACAGAGGATTACAAAAGATTTAACGGATATGCTTAAAAAATACCATCCTTTGTTTATGAATATTCAGTTCAATCACCCTGGTGAGCTTACAAAGGAAGCTGTCAGAGCCTGCGAGATGTTAGCTGACGCAGGTATTCCTCTTGGAAACCAGATGGTATTCCTTCGTGGAGTAAATAATGATAAATATGTAGTTCAGCTTTTGAATGAAGGACTATTAAAGGCCAGAGTAAGGCCATACTATATCTTCCATCCAAAGCAGGTATCTGGAACAAAGCATTTTGAGATAACCGTAGAAGAAGGCTTAAGAATCATGAAGTATTTAAGAGGTCATACCTCAGGTCTGGCTATTCCTCAGTATATTCTTAATGCGCCTAAGGGCTATGGAAAAATACCTTTATTACCAAATTATGTCAAGGAAAGTAATGATGAGCATGTGCTTCTTGAAACCTGGGAGGGAAGAGAAGTGGAGATTGTTTATTAAATCACAGAGCTTAGATTCTGATGGCCTTATAAAAAAATAATCCCAAAATGCCGGTTCTTGTATTTTGACTCCTAGCTTATAGCCAGGTGGGTAACCGCAACCTTTCTTCTGCCTTCCTCTGCGTAATGGGGGCCTGACATCCAATTGGCAATATAGGAATCCCGTTTAAAGTGATGTAGGTTCAAAATAACAAGAGTTGTCGAACATCTCAGGAAAATTTAATAAATTAACTGAATTTATTATACTATAAACGTTTTTTCATTGCAAGAAAAAGCAGTATTCTATGAGAGGTTTAAGAATATTATTTTTTTATATTCTATGTATAATTTAATATTGGAATTTCTGTTGTAGTTTTAGATAAAAAAGTGTTATTATTAAGTGTAATGCTTATAAAAGGAAATATAATAGCTCAAAGACTGAGATAGAATTTGAGTGTTGATAAATTTTGAAAAAAGGAGATTTTATCTATGAAAGAAATGCTCGAAAAGATCAGAGAGGATGCTCTTAACCAGATTAATTCATCTGACGTTATCGAAAAGTTAAATGAGGTTAAAGTTAATTTTTTAGGTAAAAAAGGAGAGCTTACTACAGTTTTAAAGAGTATGAAGGATGTAGCACCAGAGGATCGTCCAAAGGTTGGTCAGATGGTTAACGATACTCGAGAGATTATAGAAAAGGCTTTAGATGATGCTAAAGTAAAGCTTGAGAGAGCTCTTAGAGAAGCCCAGATGAAAAACGAGGTTATCGACGTTACTCTTCCAGCTAAGAAATCAATGCTTGGTCATCGTCATCCTAACACTATTGTTATGGAAGAGGTTGAGAGAGTATTCGTAGGTATGGGCTATGAAGTAGTTGAAGGTCCTGAGGTAGAAACAGACTATTATAACTTCGAAGCATTAAACATACCAGCAGATCATCCTGCAAAGGACGAGCAGGATACATTCTATATTAATGGAGATATTCTCCTTCGTACACAGACAAGTGGTACACAGGTACATGAAATGGAAAAGGGTAAGCTTCCTATCAGAATGATAGCTCCAGGACGTGTTTTCAGATCTGATGAGGTTGACGCAACACATTCTCCTTCTTTCCATCAGATAGAAGGGCTTGTAATAGATAAGCATATTACTTTTGCTGACTTAAAAGGTACACTGGCAGAATTTGCAAGAGAAATGTTTGGTGCTGATACTAAGGTTCGTTTCAGACCTCATCATTTCAATTTCACAGAGCCATCTGCTGAAGCGGATGTAAGCTGCTTTAAGTGCGGTGGAAAGGGATGCCGTTTCTGTAAGGGTACAGGCTGGATAGAGATTCTTGGCTGTGGTATGGTACATCCAAATGTTCTTAGAATGAGCGGAATAGATCCTGATGAGTATTCTGGATTTGCATTTGGTCTGGGCCTTGAGCGTATTGCACTTCTTAAATATGAGATAGATGATATGCGTCTTCTTTATGAAAATGATATAAGATTCTTAAAGCAGTTCTAATTTGGAATCATTTTAACAATACGTATTATCATACTTTTTAATAAATACATCATAATATTTTAGAGGAGAAAATAAATGAATACTTCATTATCTTGGATAAAAGCATATGTACCGGAACTTGATTGTACTCCACAGGAGTATCTTGACAGAATGACCATGACTGGTACAAAGGTAGAAACATTCGAAAATTTAGATAAAAATCTTGATAAGATTATTGTAGGACAGATTAATTCCATAGAAAGACATCCGGATGCTGATAAGCTTATTATTTGTCAGGTGGATATTGGAGAAAAAGTTTTACAGATAGTAACAGGAGCACCAAACGTTAAGGTAGGAGATAAGGTACCTGTAGTAGTTGATGGTGGAAAGGTTGCTGGTGGACATGACGGCGGTCCACTTCCAGAGGGTGGTATAGTTATTAAAAATGGTAAGCTTAGAGGCGTTGATTCTTTTGGAATGATGTGCTCTATAGAAGAGCTTGGAAGCTCAAGAGAAATGTATCCTGAGGCTCCAGAGCTTGGTATCTATATTTTCCCAGACGATGTAGAGGTTGGCTCTGATGCTATAGAGGCTCTTTCACTTCATGATTCTGTTTTTGAATATGAGATAACATCTAACCGTGTTGACTGTTATAGTGTTCTCGGTATTGCAAGAGAAGCAGCTGTAACATTTGATAAGCCATTTATAGCTCCAGAGGTTTCTATAAAGGGCTGTGGAGGAGATGTAAATGATTATATTTCTGTTGAGGTTGTAGATAAGGATTTATGTCCAAGATATACAGCAAGAGTATGTAAAAATATAAAGATCGGACCTAGCCCAAAGTGGATGCAGAGACGTTTGGCATCATGTGGTATCAGACCTATTAGCAATCTTGTTGATATTACTACCTATGTAGTGCTTGAATATCGTCAGCCAATGCAGGCTTTTGATCTTGATACTATAGAGGGAAACAAGATTATTGTTAAGAGAGCAAAAGATGGCGAAGAATTTATGACTCTTGATGGCCAGGTTAGAAAGCTTGATAGCGAGATGCTTATGATTAATGATGCTAATAAAGCAATTGGTATCGCTGGTATCATGGGTGGAGAAAATTCTAAGATTACAGATGCTGTTAAAACTGTTGTCTTTGAGGCTGCTACATTTAATGGAGCTAATATCCGTAAGAGCGCTAAGCGTTTAGGTCTTCGTACAGATGCTTCCGGAGTATTTGAAAAGGGACTTGATCCTCATAATGCTATCGATGCTATCAACAGAGCCTGCCAGCTTATTGAAGAATTAGGATGCGGCGAGGTTGTTGATGGAGTAGTAGATATTCATGATGAGCTTCCTAAGGAAAGAACAATCGCTATGAACGCAAAGCGTATCAATGAGCTTCTTGGAACAGATATTTCAGAAGAGTATATGCTTGATGTTCTTAAAAAGCTTGAGATTAAATATGACGCTGATACAAAGATTCTGACTATACCTACTTTCAGACAGGATCTTGAGAGCATTGCTGATATAGCAGAAGAGATCTGCAGATTCTATGGTTATGATAAGATTGGTGAAACATTACCTACAGGTGAGGCTACAACCGGTAAGCTTCCTTTCAAGCTTAGAATCGAACAGATGGCTAGAGATATAGCTGAGTATTGTGGTTTTTCACAGGGTATGTGTTATTCATTTGAAAGCCCTAAGGTATTTGATAAGCTTCTTTTAGAAGAGGACGATGTTTTAAGAAATACAGTAACTATAGCTAATCCTCTAGGTGAAGATTTTTCAATTATGCGTACCATCTCTCTTGGTGGAATGCTTACAAGCCTTGCAACAAACTACAATCGTAGAAATAAAAATGTAAAATTATATGAGCTTGGTAATATCTATCTTCCACATCAGGTACCTCTTACAGAGCTTCCAGATGAAAGAATGCAGTTCACTCTTGGATTTTATGGTGATGGAGATTTCTTCACTATGAAGGGTGTAATTGAAGAATTTTTTGAGTATATTGGAATGCATGGAAGAATCGGATATCTTCCAAAGGATGCCAGCATAAATGGAGCTGCTAGAAATAGTGCAGTATTAAGAGATTCATATTCATTCCTCCATCCGGGAAGACAGGCTAATATTGTTTATAATAATGTAAACGTTGGTTTCCTTGGTGAGGTACATCCTGAGGTTATAAGTAATTATGACATGAAGGGAAAGGCATATGTTGCAGTTATAGATATGCCATCAGTAGAGCCATTTGCTACATTTGACCGTAAGTACGTTGGAGTAGCTAAATATCCTGGAGTAAACCGTGATATCAGTATGGTAGTTCCAAAGGAAATTCTTGTAGGTCAGATTGAAGCTATCATCCTTCAGCGTGGTGGTAAGCTGCTTGAAGAATACAAGCTCTTTGATGTTTATGAAGGTGAACAGATTAAGAGCGGATTCAAATCAGTTGCTTATTCTATTACATTTAGAGATAAAGAAAAGACACTTGAGGAAAACGATGTTAACTCAGCTATGAAGAAGATTCTTAATGGACTTGAACAGCTGGGAATCGAGCTTAGACAGTAAAATGGAAAATGAAGCACAATTAGTGGGTCTTAGAACCTCAGATTATTATTACGATTTACCTAAAGAGCTGATAGCACAGGATCCCCTTGCTGACAGATCATCTTCAAAGCTTTTTGTGCTGGATAATGATACAGGCGCTCATAAACATTGCGTATTCAGTGATGTTGTAAAGTATTTAAGAAAAGGAGATACCCTTGTTCTTAATAATACAAAGGTTATACCTGCAAGACTCCTTGGAAATAAGGAGGGTACAGATGCAAATGTGGAAGTATTTTTGCTGAAAAGAAAAGAAGCAGATATATGGGAAACGCTTGTAAAGCCTGGAAAAAAGTTAAGACCAGGAGCCAGAGTATATTTTGGAGACGGATTGCTTAAGGCGGAAATTCTTGAGGTGTTAGAGGATGGAAACCGTTTAGTAAAGTTCTACTACGATGGAATATTTGAGGAGGTTTTGGATAAGCTTGGAGAAATGCCACTGCCTCCATACATCACTCATAAGCTTCAGGACAGGAATCGATATCAGACCGTATATGCCAAATATGAAGGAAGTGCAGCAGCGCCAACAGCGGGCTTGCATTTTACAAATGATCTTCTTGAAGAGATAAAGAATATGGGCATAAACATAGCTTATGTTACTCTTCACGTAGGCTTAGGAACCTTTAGACCGGTTAAGGTCGATAATGTGTTAGAACACCAGATGCATTCTGAATATTATGAAGTATCAAAAGAAGCTGCTGACATAATCAATAAGACAAAGGACAATGGCGGCAGGGTAATATGCGTTGGAACCACAAGCTGTAGAACCATAGAGTCTGCAGCTGATGAAAATGGAAGATTGCAGGAAAAGAAGGGTGATACCTCAATATTTATATATCCTGGTTATAAGTTTAAGGTTCTGGATGGTCTTATAACAAACTTTCATTTGCCAGAATCAACGCTTCTTATGCTTGTATCAGCCCTGGCTGGCAGGGATAGTATTTTGAAGGCATACGAAGAAGCTATAAAAATGGATTACAGATTTTTCTCCTTTGGAGATGCTATGTTTATTCTTCCAAAAGAAAAGAAACTGTGATGATTATTGGTTACAAAACGGGAAGGTTTTTTCAGAAAGGGATTACATGTAATGGAAGAGAAAAGAAAAAGTAAAAGAATGGTTCTTGAGGCACATCTTGTAATGAATCGTATTGATTCCGGAAGACACGATTTGATACCTGTCGAAATAATAGATATTTCAAAGACAGGAGTAGGTTTTAAATGTGATCAGACTCTTGAGATGAATTCTATATATGAAGCTGAGATTACCATTTGGACAAAAGAAGTAATTCATACGTTTGTTAACGTTATACGTATGGAAAACAGAGGTGGGGAGACTGTTTATGGTGGTATCTTTGTTGGACTTACAGAGCATGATTCCTGCAAAATAGACATTTATGATATGTTTAATTCATAATAATATGATATACAAAAGAAATATAATATTACAGAAGAGGAGAAACAGATGAGTAAGAAAACAACAGTATTAATGATCCTTGACGGATATGGCTTAAACGAGAAGGGTGATGGCAACGCTGTAGCAATTGCCAAGACACCGGTTATGGATTCCCTTATGAAGGAATATCCTTGTGTAAAAGGTCTTGCCAGTGGTATGGCAGTAGGTCTTCCTAATGGTCAGATGGGTAATTCAGAGGTTGGACATCTTAACATGGGTGCCGGAAGAATTGTTTATCAGGAGCTTACGAGAATTACTAAAGAGATCGAAGATGGAGTATTCTTCGAAAATAAAGCACTTCTTGCAGCAGTAGAAAACTGTAAGAGAAAAGACAGTGCTCTTCATATGTTCGGTCTTTTATCAGATGGTGGTGTACATAGCCACAATACACATTTATATGGTCTTCTTGAGCTTGCAAAGAGACATGGTCTTAATAAGGTTTATGTTCATTGTTTCCTTGATGGTCGTGATACTCCTCCAGCAAGTGGACTTTCTTTTGCAGAGCAGTTACAGTCAAAGATGAGAGAAATCGGTGTTGGTGAGATCGCTTCAGTTATGGGTCGTTATTATGCTATGGACAGAGATAATAACTATGATCGTGTTAAGCTTGCTTA
>JAZUFJ010000225.1:0-1675 GCA_045640645.1 Lachnospiraceae bacterium | reverse complement strand
AACAGGCTTTAGGCAATATCCGGAGCATCCATATTTCAAACCTTCCTTTGCATATTCAAAATCCTTATATCCGCTAAGGATAATCACCTCGATATCCTTCCTACCATCAATACGGATCTGCTTAAGAAGCTCCAGACCATTCATCACAGGCATTTTTATATCAGTGATAACTAAATCGACGTGATTATCCTTAATATAATCATATGCCTCTTGGCCATTTGTGGCAGTTTTTACCAGCTCATAGCCTTCCTTCGCCCAATCTATAAGTTTTGAAAGTCCCTGAATAATAAATGGTTCATCATCTACCATTAAAAGCTTAAGCATTTTCAACCTCCCTAGGAATGCTTATCTGTATCATAGTACCTATTCCTTCTTCGCTGTCTATATCAAAGCTATAGTTATCTCCGATAGTCATCTTTAATCTTAATATGGCATTATATATTCCAACATGTCTGAGATTCTTCATGTCCTTCATCTCTAAGGTTTTCGCCTTTTCCATAATATCCGATACTTCAGTCTCGTCCATTCCGTTACCGGTATCCTCTACCTCTATTACAATTTTATCATCCTCTATATATACCCTTACAAATACCCAGCATTCTGTATTTTTATTTTCCATACCATGAACACAAGCATTTTCCACAAAGGTAACGATAGTAAGCTTAGGTATCCTGATATCCTTACATTCATCATCAACAGACAGCTCGTAAAGAAGCTTGTCTCCAAACCTGTACTTTTGCAGCCCTAAATACGCCTCAACAGAATCCATTTCCTTTGATATCTCTATCATATCGGAATCCCAGTCAACATACTGACGCTCCATCATGGCCAGCCTTTCTACCATTTCAGCTGTCTCTTCCTCGCCCTTTATTACGCTATGCATTCTAATTGATTCCAAGGCATTAAACATAAAATGGGGATTTATCTGGCTATGCAGCGCAAGAAGCTCTGCGTTCTGCTTGGCAAGTGTCATCTCCTGTTCCTTCAGCCTGTCCTTATATACTATCTGTATCAGCTGATTAGTCCTGTCTACCATTTGATTATAGTTTACCATCAGGTTACCGATCTCATCACTACCCTCAGGTCTGTCTATCTTAACCAGCTGATCCTTCTCCCTTTTTCCAAAGGCCTGATCCAGCTTTTTTATTCTGTCTATAATAGAATTATCTATTTCTATAAGCACAAAGGCGGGCAATAAGAAATTTATCAGCAGATAAATCGCTATCCATACCATATGGCTCTTTATCGCATCTAAGGTTGAGGCATTTCCCTTTAAAATATATATCATTTTCATATTACCTGCTGCATCTAAAGGCCTTGAATATACAATATTCTTTTTATCCTCAAATTTTGAAAAAGCTTCATTATGGTTACTTATTCCCATATTATTAAACAGGATATTATCTTCATCATCACATATAAATATTGGTCTTTCACTGGCGATAATACTACCTATCTGTCTTGTCAGGTTACTATAGTCCACCTCTATTCTGATAAACTGCTCGTAATTATTGAACAGATATTTCAACTTCTGCAGATAAAAAAGACACCTTTTTGATTCTAATGGGCTTCTGGTATCATCATAGCAGCATATTAGTATTCTTTCCTTTCCACTTTCCTGCAAAGCCTTATACCATACACTGTCTGTAATATCCTTTATTTTTCCTAAATGTCC
>JAZUFJ010000224.1:0-3129 GCA_045640645.1 Lachnospiraceae bacterium | reverse complement strand
GTAGTTACTGCTTTCAAACATGTTCTGTACATGGGGAGTTGAAAAATGCAGGTTTTCAATTTTATCTTCGGCGCTTTTAAACCATTCCTGCCTTTTAAAATCTACACCAGACTTTCTACTAGCTACCGGTGAGGCTGCAATAAGAGCACCATCTTCCGAAATACATGCCATATTTATGAGGTAATCCTTATTTGCCTCATATAATAAGTTCATTTCTTCCTCAATTGAATCTTCTGCTATATCTTTATTTTTTATAACACTATAATATAACGTGTTAGATACACTCATCATATTTCTAATATATGTATTAAGGTTAAAGCTAACCTGATCCATAATCTGTTCGTTATTTTTTATAGCATTTTCCTGCGCACTTTTTACAAATTGGGCATATAAAGCAATCCCCATAAATGCAGTAGAGAGGATTGATATAATAGTAAAGGATATTGAAATAATCATTTGAATGCTTCTTTTTCTTAAAGCATTCTCTATATGGCTGAAAAAAGTGACAAATCTATTTTTCATTCTATTTACTTTCTTTTGAAATTACTATCTACGCTTTCTGTCTATACTTTGAAGGCGACACACCATACTGTTTTTTAAACACATAGCTGAAATAATTAGGTTCTTCATAACCTACTTTTCCAGCTATAACATAGCTTTTTTCTTCTGTAGTCTGTAGCAGATTTAATGCTTCTTCCATTCTAACATTAGTAAGATATGCCACAAAGCTTAAGCCCGTTTCCTTTTTAAATACAGATGAAAAATATGTTGCGCTTACTCCCAGGTAGCTGCAAACCTTATCTATAGATAAAGTGGAATCATTATAATTACTAGCTATGTATTCTTTTGTTTTTTCTGCTAACAGCTTTGCCGAGTCCATTCTTTCTTTATGTATGCCATCCATCAGCTCCATACATATAGATAATATCCAATCACCAAATGCTTCAAGAGAGCTCAATTTTTTTATCTCGTTATATATATCAAGGCTATAGAGATTAATAATTTTTAAAGATACATCATAATTTTTGGCTAATCTAATTATCTCTATTACTATTTCAGCAAAAAATAATTGAAGCTGTGAAAGTGTAATAGTGGAATTTTTCATTCTCATTATTAAAACATTTACTGCATTTGTGAGACTTTCTTTTGTTCCTATTTTGATTTCTTTAATAATTTGTTCTATCTGTTTCTCATCTAAAAAGAAATTATCATCACTTTTAGGCTCAACATCTCCTATAAAAATTGCTTGATTAGAATCTAAAAGAATCTTATACATAGTAGCATCCTTTGCTTCAGCAAATGAATATGAAATGTCTCTGATATTTCCATATACTTTGCCTATACCTGCTACAATATTTGCATTTATCATTTTATTTGAAAGCTTACAGATTTGATCCATTATTGTAACAAAGCGGCTGTGCTCTCTTGTATTTTTTAAAAATGCAACGATTACTACAGTACCCAAATAGTTTATACTATAATAATTCAGCTGGTCCAAAAATCTTTCATCTGCCATCTGCTTTAAAGATACAGATAAAAGATTTGCCTTTAAACCTTCGGTTGATTCATCATACAAATCATCAAACTTAAGTATTCCTACAGCATAAAAAGGAGCCTCAAAGGAAAGCTGATAATCCTTTTTGTACATTTCTACCGATTTTTCTGATATTCTTCCCTCTAATAATCCTATAAGAAGCTGATCCTTCAAAACAGGCAGGCTTTCCTGATAATATTTTTCCAGCTTCTCTATATTGAGACGTTTATCAAATTCCTCATCTAAACGTTCTTTTATTTTTTGAAACACCCTTTTTATATCTTCTGCATCAACAGGTTTTAATAAATACTCTTCTACTTCCAATGAAATTGCTTCTTTAGCATATTCAAATTCATCATAACCGGAGAATATCACTATACGGGTTGCAGGAAATGCTTCTTTTAATTTTTTACAAAAAGTCAATCCATCCATAAATGGCATATGAATATCTGTCATAACTACGTCCGGCATATATTTTTCAGCTTTCTCTATTGCATCTTCGCCATTTTCAGCTTCGACAGAAAGTATAAAGCCTAGCTCTTCCCAGTTAACTTTTCTTGCTATTGCACTTCTTACTTCTTCCTCATCATCTACAAGCATTACTTTATATTTGTTCATACTATCTCCATATCCATACTTTAACCAAATAACTGCTCCATAGTATAATACCCACCCTGTATAAGTATTTTCTGATAGTTTGAAATATCTATTACAACTGGTTCACACAAATAGGATGGTACTATTAGTTTATTGTTATTATACTGTCTTGTATCATTTATTTCTGGTTCTACACCTTCCAATACAGCCTGTACCATTGTAACACATTTAGATGCCAGTATTCTCGTATCTTTATAAATCGTCATTGTTTGTTTTTCATCTACAATATTTTTTATTGCGCTTTTTTCTGCATCCTGCCCCGTAATCATTGGTAACTGATCGATTCTATATCCTTTGTTAACACAAGCATTGTATATACCATAAGCGAAACCATCAAAAGCAGAACATGCTATATCTAATTTTTCATCCTTATAAAAATTGTCCAAAACATCCATACACATTTCTCGTGCAGTTTCTTCTGACCACCTTAATATACAGGTTTCTTCAAAGGATGTTTTTCCTGATTTACATACAAGTGTACCGTTCTTTAAATATGGATTAAGCTCTTCCATTAATCCATTATATAAATATAATGCATTATTATCATCCGGGGATCCCATAAAAAATTCTATAGTATAGCTTTTATTATTCTTTTTTGCTTCTTCTAGTTTTTTATTATCAATTATATATTTTCCTATCAGTTTTCCAACTGCCTTATTGTCAAAAGTTGCATAATAAGATACGGCATCTGTATCCATAAGTAGTCTGTCATAAGCGATTACAGATATTCCCTTTTCTTTTGCCAAAGACAAAACATCCTTTAACCTTGTTGAATCAATAGATGATATTACTAAACAGTTTACATCATTATTAATCATGCTTTCTATCTGAGATACCTGTAATTCTATATCATCATTTGCATATTGCAGGTCCACTTCATATCCCAAGGTTTCCAGCTTTGCCTTAATATTCATTCCATCATTTATCCATCTTTCAGA
>JAZUFJ010000223.1:0-2458 GCA_045640645.1 Lachnospiraceae bacterium | reverse complement strand
AAAATGAAGGCTGGCGGTATTACTATTGTTTCTACCTATTTGTTCTGGATTTATCATGAGGAAATCGAAGGACAATATGATTTCTCAGGAGACCTTGATATTAGGGAATTTATTGAGACGGCCACTAAGGTGGGCCTGTATGTGGTAATAAGAATAGGTCCCTGGGCTCATGGAGAATGCCGTAATGGCGGTTTCCCTGACTGGTTAGTAAACAAGCCATTTAAATTAAGAGATAATAATGATGAATATATGTCTTATGTCAGAAAATGGTATGAGAGAATATATGAAGAGGTTAAGGGATTATTCTATCATGAAGGAGGCAATATTATAGCAGTTCAGTTTGAAAATGAGCTGGTTGATAACGCTCCTCATATTGCTGAGCTTAAGAAATTGGCTTTGGAGATAGGATATAGGGCGCCAATATATACAGCTACAGGCTGGAACAGTGCGTATGGTGCAGAGCTTCCGGTTGACGAGGTAATGGCAGTATTTGGAGGCTATGTAGATGCTCCATGGATAGATCATATTGAAAAGCTTCCTCCATCTTTACATTACTGTTTTGATACTATGAGAAATGATGCAGCTATCGGTCTTGATGTTATCAGCCAGAATAGGGCAGATGGATGGCAGCTTCCTTATGAGGACTATCCTTTTGCTACCTGTGAGCTTGGATGCGGTCTGCAGTCTACTCATCACAGAAGAGTGAACGTATCAGGAATGGATGCCTATGCTTTTTCATTAGTTAAGCTTGGTTGTGGTAATAATCTTGTAGGATATTACATGTATCATGGTGGTACCAACAAAATAGGTAAGCTCTCTACCTTTAACGAATCACGTGCTACAGGCTATCCAAATGATTATACAATAATAAATTATGATTTCCATACAGCGCTTTCCCAGTACGGAGAGGCCAGGGAGCAGTATGGACTTCTCAATATGCTGCATTTATTTATAAATGATTTTGGCGCTGATCTGGCTAAAATGGAAAACGTATATGCAAAGGAATTTGTTCCGGCTAAGGATCTTGAGAAGCTTAGATACTGTATGAGAACAGATGGTGAGACAGGATATGTTTTCGTTAACCACTATCAGAGATTATATGATATGAAAAATGTTTATGATGTGGTTATTGATACCGGAAAAGTAATCTTTCCAAGGATAGACGTAGTGGGAGATGTTTCCTTCTTTATGCCGTTTAATATGAGGCTTACATCAGATGGTACATTATGTAAACAAGATAAAGCTGCGGTTGGTGGATCTGAGGCGGATAAATGTTATGCAAATTTGATATTTGCCACAGTTCAGCCATTATGTAAACTAGATGACACATATTTCTTTGTTGCTATTGATGGAATAGCTCCAATATATAAATTTGAAGGTGAAGTGGAATTTGAGGCAGAGGCTATCGGGTACGAGGAATTAAGCATTATTTGCTCAGAAAAGTCTGATAGCAACGATAAAGCTCAGTTAACAGATTCACTACATGGTTATGTGAAAGAAATAAACGGAATCAAAATCGTAACAGTAAAAACAGAAGTGGCTAAAATGATGCGCAAGCTTGATGGCGGATATGGTATCTGTATAGGCGAGGGAGCTAATCTCTATGTAACAGATAACAAGCTTCATAGCATAGAAGAGGGAAAATATACATATTACAGATGGAATGGAAGTACCTTTGAAAAGGGAGAGATAGGAGAGGAAGTACAATTTGCAGCTGTTAGCTTTGAAAGCTGCGAGGAACCTTTTGCTCCTCAGCATAGCGAAGAGCTAAACTATAGTAATGAAGAGATAATTAATCCTGGTAAGGCTTCAAATGGAGCTTTAGCTGAAAGGAAGCTTGAATGGATTAAATTTAATGTAGATACACCACATGGTTTTGTAGAGATATTCAAAGAATGTGATTGTGCTCAGTTCTATGCAGACGGAAAGCTGGTACAGGACGGCTTTTATAGTGGAGAAGCCTTCAGATTAAAAGCTGATATGTTCTACGGAAAAGAAAGCTATGGAGTATTTTCAGAAAGCTTTGGCGATTACTATATAGATAAATAATGAAAACAGGAGAAAAAAAATTATGAGCACAAATACTGACGCTATAACACGTGAATATTTTGATTCTATACTTATTACACCTAGATATTTGGACGCTGATCTTCCAGATACTTCTATAGAAATGTTTGGAAAAAAGTATAATACACCAATCATGACAGCAGCGTTATCACACCTTAATGGGACCTGCGAAAATGGCATGGTGGAAT
Source organism: Lachnospiraceae bacterium (assembly GCA_045640645.1). GTDB lineage: Bacteria > Bacillota > Clostridia > Lachnospirales > Lachnospiraceae > JAZUFJ01. The sequence goes on along the minus strand of JAZUFJ010000223.1, from coordinate 203 downwards.
TTGCCAAAGGCGCAAAAATGTCAGGTGCTATGCATTTTGTGGGTATGGGAGAATATAGTGAGCTCGAAGAGATTATAGCTACTGGTGCCGATACTGTTAAAATTATAAAGCCACACATGGATGACGAGGAAGTTTTTAAAAGAATCAGACATGCAGTTGATAATGGTGCAGTTGCCGTTGGTATGGATATTGATCATGCTATA
>JAZUFJ010000222.1:0-2192 GCA_045640645.1 Lachnospiraceae bacterium | reverse complement strand
AGAATACGTCTCTGGCATTCGCGTATTTAGCTGAGAACCACTGGATTCTTTCCTTATCAGCAATAATCTTCTCTACCTTTTCAGGGATAGACTGTATCTCTTTAATATAATCCTTGTATTCCTTTTCACTGATCTCTTCTCTTAAATAAGCAAGCTGTATAGCAAGCATATAGTTAACTACAAGCTGTGTACTGTAAGCCTTTGTTGTCGCTACAGCGATTTCAGGACCTGCAAGAGTATAGAATACATGGTCTGCTTCTCTGGCAATAGAGCTTCCTACAACGTTAACATTAGCAAGAGTCCTGATTCCTCTTGATTTTGCCTCTCTTAAAGCCGCAAGAGTATCTGCAGTTTCACCTGACTGTGAGATAACTACTACAAGAGTGTTCTTATTAAGAAGAGGCTTACGATATCTGAATTCGCTGGCAAGCTCTACTCTTACAGGAATCTTCGCGATATCCTCGAAAACATACTGGGCCACAACACCGGTATGATAAGCAGAACCGCAGGCAACGATTGTTATATCAGAAATTTCATTAGCTACTTCCTTTGTGATTCCAACAGATGAAAGATCAAGAACATCCCCTTTTGTTACAGCTGCAATAGTATCTGCTATAACCTTTGGCTGCTCGTGAATCTCCTTCATCATGAAATGCTCATAACCGCCCTTTTCAGCTGCCTCAGCATCCCATTCTATTACATTAAGCTCTTTTTCAACTGTATCACCATCAAGGTTGTAGAAAACAGCTTCTCCAGCCTTAAGCCTAACCATTTCAAGGTTGCCAATGTAGTATACGTTTCTTGTATAATTAAGTATTGCAGGAACATCAGATGCAAGGTAGCATTCTCCATCGTTCACACCAATAATCATAGGAGAGTCCTTACGAGCTGCATATATCTCTCCCGGATAATCCTTAAACATTACAGCAAGAGCATATGATCCACGTACACGCACCATAGTCTTAGCTATAGCATCGTTTGGTCCTACCTTATATTTCTTATAATAGTAAACAATAAGCTTGATAACTACTTCTGTATCTGTTCCTGAATAGAATTCATAATCATGGTGAATCAACTTTTCCTTTAATTCCTGGTAATTCTCGATAATACCATTATGAACACCGCAAACTGTTCCATCATCAGAAGTATGAGGATGAGCATTAGTCTCAGATGGTTCTCCATGTGTAGCCCATCTTGTATGGCCTATACCACAGTTTCCTTTAAGAGCTTCACCTTCATTTGTTTTATCTATAAGCTTTGACAAACGTCCCTTTGCCTTAACAATCTCTACATCCTTGATTCCGTCTCTTACTGCAAGACCTGCAGAATCATATCCACGATATTCAAGTTTTGACAAACCACTAAGCAGAATCGGAGCTGCCTGTGCTTCACCAACATAACCAACTATTCCACACATAATTTATTTCCTTTCATCGATCATACGAAATAAAAAAATACACCTAGGACAAGACAGCCCTAGATGTACATTATAAATCATTTTCATTGATTTGGCAAAAGCTATTATATTAAGCCTGCATTCTGACTATTTTGCAGCTGGGTATTCATTACATAATAAGCGGTATGGAGCCTCATCTTCTTCTATCTCTGGGAAACGTCCAACAGGCTCATAAAAACGATTATCAGTATTATCATCATTAAGCTGGCTTACTTCACCAATAAGTACATTACCAGTTCCCTCTTCAACAGAGAAATCATGATACATTCCAGGATAAATAGTAATACTCTCGCCTGGTTTAAGCTTAACCTGTGTTCCGGCTGGAACAGTAAACTCTCTACCATCCATATTTACTACTACATCATTAACCTTATCAAGATCTTCATCTTCTGTTGAATTATATACTCTGATAAGAAGATTTCCGCCGCCTCTGTTTATAATATCTTCCATTTTATGCCAATGGAAGTGATTGCAAGCGTACTGACCTTCTTTGATATAAAGAAGCTTTTCAGCATAGGTCTTTGTATACTTGTCTATGTTCATATTACCGTTTCTGATAGTAAACAGTGAAAAACCGACCTTTTCAAATTCGCCAGTACCATAATCAGTGATGTCCCATCCTAACATATTGTCACGAATTTCATCATATTCATGGCCCTTTTCCTGCCATTCCTCTGGAGTAAAATCACTAAATGGAGGGAGCGCAAAACGATACTCCTTTATCATTGCTTCCATT
>JAZUFJ010000221.1:0-4694 GCA_045640645.1 Lachnospiraceae bacterium | reverse complement strand
ACGACATGGCTACGATCCGACTTGTACTGAAGTCCATCTTCTGAGCTGTTAAGTGTGATCCACTCGATGATCTTACCAACTGCTTCAGCCTTTGTTGTGTCTTTGTTAGCAAGTACCCATGTACCACCCCAGAAGAAACCGATAGGAGGTGCACAAGCTGCCCAATCGCCGTATGTTCCTTCGCCTACTGCAGCGCCGCCACAGTTAGGAGCAAGTGTGTAGTTAATTAACCAAGCTGGTCCGAAGAATCCGAAGATACCCTTAGGTCCTTCATCCTTCATATCTGCAAACCAAGCATCCTGCCAGTCCTGAGTATCATTGTGGTATTCGTTGTCCTTAAGTTCCTTTGAAAGGTCAAGGAAAGCTTCTCTCTTAGGATCGATAACGAGCTTGCCATCTACGATCCAACCCTGATCTGAGCTGTTTTCAACTGCATGCCAAAGGTCTCCATCACCAGATACGATACCGTATCCCTTAGCCTTTAATTCTTCAGCTGCTGCGAAGAATGCATCCCAGTTACCTGAGCCAGCGCCGATGATTTCAGCAACTTTTTCTGGATCATCTGTTCCAAATACATCGTTAGCGATTGAACGACGATAAATGAATACACCACCTGTTGCCTGATATCCAAGTGCTACTAACTTACCATCTTCTGGTCTTGTTCCGATATCAACTGTGTACTGAGCGATATCTGCATCTGCAAGTTCTTTTTCTACGTCGTTACCAAGATCTTCGTAAGCTGCTGCATATCCAGCTGCATCACCCTGAGCATACTTAAGAACGAATGCTGCTTCTGCTGCGTAGATATCTGGAGCGTCTTTTCCACCTGCTGCAAGAGCCTGGTCAAGAGCTGGCTGATAAGCGCCATCTGTTGTAGCGATGATTGTTGTGTTTACTGTGTAACCGAAATCTGGGTTGTCAGCAAGGAACTTGTCAACCATACCTGGAATTTCGTCTGTGAAAGACCATAAGTTGATTACGTTGTCTCCGCTTGCTGCTTCTGCTGCAGGTGCTGCTTCTTCTGCTGGAGCTGCTTCTTCTGCTGCAGGTGCGTCTGCTGCTGGAGCTTCTGCTGCTGGTGCGCTTCCGCCACATCCAGCGAGGACTGAAGCTACCATAGCTGTTGAAAGTACTACGCTAAGTAATTTCTTTTTCATGTTGAAAAATCCTCCCTTAAATATTTAATTGTTTTAAAATGATAAAGGCTCTTCCAATTACGAAAGATGTCTTAATCGTTTTCGTAAATTAAGTATATTGCACTTGGTATAAAAAATCAATACCTTTTTTATTTTTTTTAGTCATTTTTTTATTTTACCCTTCTTTGCCCGTTTAAAATAGGTATTTTTATACATATTTACTTATCAGCTACACTTAATAAATACTTAATTTTCATTTCCCCATCCTGGTATACAATTGCTCTTTTTGTAAAAAAAAGCGACAATTCCACGTTTTTCAAGGGTTTTATAGCATTTTAATATCCTTCGAAAACGTTTCCGTCGCTTCTTAACATTTTATATTCCGTTTATTAAATCATAAAAATTCAGTACCGGTCTGATCACAGAAAATAGCAATCCACCCACCAAAAATACCATAAGAATAACCGCTATAGTCTCCACTATCAACATAGTTCTTCCTGCATCACTATAAAATGACGAAGCATAATATAGCGATAGCCCTTCATATACTTCATAAAGGTCACCGGCCTCTTCTCCGGCAGTACTCATCTCAATAATCGTTTTCGAAAGATATATAGAATCATTTATTGATTTAGAAAAAGATGTACCCGAGCTCATTTTTTCAATGCAGCTGTTTAAATCTTCCCTTACCACTTCATAATCTCCCATAGATTCTGACGTAGCGATTAGTGCCTCCTTAAGTGGCATATTTAAAGTAAGCAAAGTATTCATAATAAGAGTAATCTTTGCATAAACAAAACTTTTATTCAATTTTCCAAAGACAGGGATATTCAGTTTAAATATAGAATTGATAATCTTACCCCATTTAAACTGTGATAATAATATCAGGACAAGACCTATAACAAAAATACATACAATGATTGTTACAAAATAATATCTGAGAAATTCACTAGCATTGAGCATCCATCTCGTAAAAGCTGGCAGCACAATATTCATTCCCACAAACATAGCAATTATTCTTGGAAAAATAGCTATCATTACCGAAGCTACCACCGCAATTGCCGTAAGCATAACAATAAGGGGATAATAGAAATTTCGCTTTATTGCGAGCTTCATATCGTTCATTGATTCATACAGTTTTCCCATAAAGTACCACATTTCTGTCTCATTATTCTCATTTGAAACGTTCATAATGGCACTACGTAATAGCGAAGGAATATATTTATCATTATTATAGAATGCTTTATAGTAGTCCTCTCCGTTGGCAACCTCTACTATAATGTTCCGAATGCATTTTTTCAGTCTTCTATTTTTTATATGTTTTTCTATCACCAAAAGAGAGTCCACATGACCAGTTTGTGCAGCAGATAACTGTGCCATCTGATTGCAAAAAGTAGCCAGGTCATTATAGTTCATCCCACAGTTTTCACTTTTTGACATTTACTCAATTTCTCCTGAATTATCCTCATTTGAAATGTCCTCAATGTTTTTAAGACTACCTTCTTTTATTATCTCTCCTCCGTTCAACACGGCTTCCCTCATTGCGGGAACAAATTCCGTATAGTCTATCATTGAAATATCCAAATCAACTTCGCCCTTTATACCCGGTATTCTTCCAGATTCTGTATATTGCCAGATTGTAAAATCGTATAAGAAATCATTATTTTCCAGATACTGTGGAGCCCAGAAATCATAATCCTGAAGCTCCTCATAACAGAGATCCCTTCTTATCCAGTTTTCTGAAGCATAAATCATTGGATAATAACCCTGTGCCAGAACTGTTTCACAGAATTCCTTACACATTTCAGTTCTTAGCTCTTTACTAATCTCATTTGTTCTTGTTCTGGCAGTTTTATTTGATATAAATTCTGTATCATATATAACAGGATATGATATTTTATAATCCTGTATAAGCTCTAATACAAATAAAGCTTCTTCCCTGGCTTCCTCAACATTTATAGCCTGTGTAAAGAAATAAACTCCCATTGGAATATCATATTCATTAGCTTTTGCAGCATATTCCTTAAATTTCTCATCTTCCTTTAGGCCACCTTCTGAGTACCCTCTGAATCCACACCTTATTATTATATATTCACAGCCAGAAGCCTTAAGCTCATCCCAGTTTATCTCTTCCTGATGGTAGCTTATATCTACTCCCAAATGGGATATTTTATTACCTTCTTCATCAAAATAGGCCATATATCCATCTTCCATCCTGAAATTTTCAAGATTATATGAATTTACAGCCACAGTTCCCAATTTTCTTTCTCTCTCAGGTATATATACGTTCATATCAGGTTTTTCTTCCGTACGTACCTCTACCACCGGAATATCTTTATCTGCTTTTTCACTGTTTTCATAAGTAAAATAAAGCACAAACATTCCGATAACGAAGCCAAGACAAAAAGTCGTTAACGAAAGAGCCATGGTAATAATACGTCTGTTTCTAGCCCTGGTTGTCAAATTTTTCCCCTACCTTTAATATAATTTCAGTTATATTCCTATTCCCCTCAGGCATAACAAATATGCCCTCTTTATCATCAAGAAAGACAGACATTTTTTCTCTCATTAATGTTCTGTCCATTCCCATCTCATCGTTGCCTAAAACGGTGCATCCTACCTTTTTATATTTTAAAATCTCCAATGCATCACTGCATCTTCTCGCAAATACAAGACTATATTTAGCCTTATCTGTATTTCTTTCGAAATCCTTCAAAAATGATATATCGCTATCTACTACTAATACGTTTCTTTTTATATAAGATGAACCATGCTGGTTAAAAATCAGTTCCACACGTTTCAAATAATCCATTTTTGTCAGTGTTTTTGTAATAATACCACTGACTCCCGTAGTATTTATCCCTTCTTCATCCTGAGATGCAGTCAAAAATACAAAAGGAATATCCTTATGCATAGGGTTCTTTATATATTCCTCGTAGATCTGTATACCGCTTATATCTGGCATATCGATATCAAGTATAATCATATCAACGTCATAATCCTCTGGTTTCTCCATAAGGCGTTGCCCAGAATTTTCCATAAATATGTCATACTTTCCCTCAAGGTATTTTTTTATCATCCTTAAGGTCATTATGTCATTATCTACTATTAATATTCTTTTCTTATTATTCATCATAAATAATCTTTCAAATTAGTTCTGTTTTTTCTTATTTTTATCGGCTATCTCGAAAAAATCCATGTCAGAATCACCTGAATCAAGTAAAGCTTTTAGGGCTTTTTTATTCATTTCCCTAACAGCCTGCTCTGCTGCATTTATTTCGTGATTACTTATTTTCTCAATATCTTGTTTTACTATTGCAGTTTCTTTTAAAACAGCCTTCTCATCTGTTTTATCTGCTTTCTGTTCCTCTCTCTTTTCGTCGGCTTTATTTTCTTCTGTTTTACCTTCTAATACTTTCTTTTCCTCCGGTAACTTTTTCGCAGATTTTTCACCCATGTTACTTTCTTCTATTTTTAAACTTTTCTTCTCTATAATTTTTTCTTCTTTATTAATGTTTTGGTCTTTACTCTTCTCTTCTACATTCTTTTCTGCTTTAT
>JAZUFJ010000220.1:0-2149 GCA_045640645.1 Lachnospiraceae bacterium | reverse complement strand
TTCTTTCATTTTTGGTACTAGTTATCATTTTCTCACCGCTTGTTTCTACAATTAAGCCTGTAAGCTGTTTTATATATCCGTCAAATGTTGTTTATATTATCTTGATTTACACTGAGAGCATTCTGCTTACTTCTATCTGGTATTCATCTATGTTCTTCTGCATAGCTAAAGCTTCATCTATATCAAAGTCAACATATTCTCCCTTTGAAAAAGCTACGACACGGTTTGATTTTCCTTCGCATAAAAGATCAACTGCATAAGCGCCCATCATAGAAGCATAGAATCTGTCTGTACAGGTTGGAGATCCACCTCTCTGCATGTATCCCAATATAGTAGCTCTTGTTTCAACACCTGTAGCTGCCTCTATTCTTCTTGCCATTGATGTTGAATGTCCAACACCTTCTGCATTGATAATAAGATGATGTGTCTTACCTTTCTTTCTGTTTTTAATGATATTATTGATAATTTCCTGCTCTTTAAATTCATATTTTTCAGGAAGAAGAATATCTTCTGCTCCAGATGCAACGCCACACCATAAAGCTATATATCCGGCATTTCGTCCCATAACCTCAATAATAGAACATCTTTCTTCTGAAGGGGATGTATCTCTCACCTTATCTATGGCCTGCATAGCTGTGTTAACAGCTGTATCAAAACCAATAGTATATTCTGTACAAGCTATATCAAGGTCAATGGTTCCTGGTACACCAATAGTATTAATGCCATTTGCTGCAAGAGCCTGTGCTCCTCTATAAGAACCGTCTCCACCGATAACTACTAATCCGTCTATTCCATGCTTCTTACAGATTTCTGCGCCTTTCTTTTGGCCTTCTTCATATTTAAACTCTTCACATCTTGCAGTTCTTAAGATTGTACCACCTCTTTGAACGATGTCTGATACATCTTTTGCCGTCATATCAACGATCTCTTCGTTTAATAATCCCTGATATCCCTTTCTTATGCCTTTAACCTTTTTACCTCTTGCAATAGCTGTTCTAACAACTGCACGAATAGCAGCGTTCATTCCAGGAGCATCTCCTCCACTTGTCAGCACACCTATTGTATTTATTTCTTTTTCCATAACATTTTCTCCTCCGCCTTTTATCCGGTGTATATTTTATTACTTTCGATGTTCTATCTCATTATTCTATCTAATACTATGCTAAACTAATATTTCTAAATTAGTTTTCTCTGCAATCACATTTTCAATAATCTATCTTATAAAGTATATATTATATTGCCCTATTCTTCAAGAAAGACGTTAGCTATAAATTAACAATGTATTCATTTTTCTCATTTTCTCATAAGTTATTCTCTGGAAATTATATGCAATATTGATAATAATTTTTAACTCTGAGTTCAAACAATTTTTGCTTAAATCTGTTATACTAACCTTGTCACAATTTTTATTACGAAAAGAGGAAGATATATGTCTTTTGTTCATCTTCATACCCATACTGAGTTCAGTCTGTTAGATGGGTCAAATAAAATAAAAGAATATGTAAAAAGGGTAAAAGAGCTCGGCATGAACGCTGCTGCCATTACTGACCATGGAGTTATGTATGGTGCCATAGATTTCTATAGAGCAGCTTTGGCAGAGGGAATAAAACCAATTATTGGATGTGAGGTTTATGTGGCTCCTAATTCTCGATTTGATAAAGAGCTAACTGGTGGCGATGACAGATATTACCATCTTATTCTGCTTGCTGAAAATAATACAGGATACCAGAATCTTATAAAAATAGTCAGCCGTGGTTTTACAGAAGGCTATTATTATAAGCCTCGTGTAGACATGGAGGTTCTTAGGGAATTTCATGAAGGTATCATTTGTCTTAGTGCCTGTCTTGCCGGAGAGGTTCAGCGCTATATTACTAAAGGTTTTTATGATGAGGCCAAAAAGGTTGCCTTAAAGTATCGTGATTGCTTTGGTGAAGGTAACTATTTCTTAGAGCTTCAGGACCATGGTATCAAGGAACAGCAAACCGTAAACGCAGCCCTTTTAAGAATGAGCAAAGAGCTTAATATTCCTCTTGTAGCCACCAACGATATTCATTATACATATGCAGATGATGTGGACGCCCATGATATTTTGCTCTGTATTCAAACCGGAAAGAAGCTTTCCGATGAAGACAGAATGAGATATGAAGGG
>JAZUFJ010000219.1:0-3085 GCA_045640645.1 Lachnospiraceae bacterium | reverse complement strand
CTTGCCTCTAATCTTACCTCTGGAGCCCTTCTGTATTCTCTTGCATCCGATACAGGCTCAAGATCATATTTCTTTGGTGGCACCCCTGCCTTTTTGAGCTCAGCCTTGTAATCAGCTATCAGTGATCTTGGAGCCAGTCCCTGTGGACATGAATACATTTCACAAAGTCCACATGATGAACAATACATTGTCTCAAGGAATGGATTAATATCCCTAAAATCCTGATTGGCCGCAGAACGCATAAACTTATGCGGTGTAATAGGATGTCCCAAAAGATGTCTTGGACATAAATCTGTACACATCTGGCACTGGCAGCATGTTGAGGCTGCTCTCTTAAGATCTATAGCCGAAGAACGTCTCTTTTTCTGTACTACGATATGATCCTCTGGCAAAACAATCACAGCATTAGTGGTTTTGGTAACAGGAGCTTTATCAGATCCAAGATATCCCATCATTGGGCCACCTATAAGATATACAGGATGAGGAGTAGTAATACCTCCTGCCAAAGCGACAGTTTCTCTGATACTGTAACCTATAGGTACTCTTACTGTTACAGGATGTTCTACCTCACCTATAACCGTAACATATTTGCTCTGTACAGGTATACCCTTATCAACTGCTCTGAAAACATTATATACTGTTTCAACATTGATAACAGCTACTCCCTCTTCTATAGGCAGTCCACCTGGTCTTATAACCTTTCCGGTACATTCATATATGAGCACAACTTCATCACCCATAGGATATGCACTTTTCAGCTTATGTATGCTCATGCCTTCAAATTCTGATAAAAGACCTTCTACGCTCTCAACTGTTTCCACATAGCTCTTTTTTACAGCTACTATGGCGCTTTTTGCGCCAACTGCCTTTGCTATATTAGAAAAGGTTTTTAATATTTCATGAGTACGATCTCTTAACAGCTGTCTGTGAAGGCGAAGAAGTGGCTCGCATTCTGCACAGTTTAATATGATAGTTTCTATCCTGCTATCAAGCTTCATATAAGTAGGAAAGCCGGCACCACCGGCTCCGACTACTCCACTATTTCTGACTATTTCTTTTAATTCTGCAAGTTCCATAGAACCTTACTCCAATCCATTTTCGTCATCAATGATTCCTACTATCGCTGCATCTATCGGAGCGTCCTCAAGACCACAGCCTATTCTGGCCGCTGAACCGGTAGCTACTAATACAAGCTCACCTATTCCTGCTCCTATATTATCTATAGCGATAAACTGATTGGTATCAGAACGCATTGATGAAAGCGGTTCTACTATCATGAATTTATTACCAATAAGCTTTTCACTTTTGCGTGTTGATACAACACTGCCCTTTACCTTACCAATAATCATATCTGTCTCCAGCTCTATTAAACAAATCTAACAATTATTCTTTAACAATATATACCTTGTCGCCTGTCTTGATTGAACATGCATTGGCTTCATCAGTATCAATATGCATTTCCAGAGTAAAGCTCTCGTCAACACGAATCTTAACGTGATTGAAAACTGTTCCTCTTGGATTATCTGCTTTAACAGATACTATATCTCCATCTGATACTCCTGCTGCCATGGCATCCTTTGGTGACATATGTATATGTCTCATGGCTACGATACATCCCTCTTTGAGATATAAAGCACCTTTTGGTCCTACAAGCGCTATAGGTGCGCTTCCTGCTATATTTCCCGATTCTCTGATCGGAGCTTTAATACCGAGCTTAACTGCATCTGTAGCAGATACCTCTACCTGAGATGCCTTTCTAACTGGTCCTAATATTCTAACATTTTCAATTGCTCTAAGCTTTAATCCTACGATAGTAACCTGTTCATTTGATGCGAACTGGCCTCCCATAAGATCTTTCTTCTTAGTGAGCTGATATCCTTCACCGAATAATACCTCAACATGTTCCTGAGTAAGGTGTACATGTCTTGCAGATACCCCGATAGGTACCTCAAATCCATTTCCAACATTTTTCTGCTGTTCCATTGCTTCCATTACCATTTTGGTAATCAGCGCGATATTCTGTGTGTCCATGATTATCTCCTTTTACGGATTTCATTAACTGTTTTTAATATATACTTGATTTATAAAGCAGGTGATAAAGGCTTATGTATTCTCATATGCATTAAACATAGAGAATACATATCCTTTTACCCTGGTATCACAGATACCTTAATCTTTATTTAGCAATCTTAGGGAGAATTCCTTCTACATCATTGTGTGGTCTTGGGATTACATGTGTTGCAACAAGTTCACCAAGTCTTGAAGCAGCTGCTGAACCGCTTTCAACTGATGACTTAACAGCTCCTACATCTCCACGTACCATAACTGTTACAAGACCTGAACCGATCTTCTCTGTTCCTACTAAAGTAACGTTAGCTGCTTTACACATTGCATCTGCTGCTTCGATAGCTGCAACAAGTCCTCTAGTTTCTACCATTCCTAATGCTTCTAATGCCATAATTTTTTCCTCCTTATGTAGGTCATGATAATCATACTATCAAATACCTGATTATTGTTTTTTATAAGTTGCTTTCGATCACCTTAGCGATCGTTATTTACTGTCAGCCCACTGCTATACATCCATTGGAACAGAATCCTTTGAATCTTCTTTCTTTTCTGCCTCAGGTTTCATAAATCTGCTGGCACTCTTTGCTATGAGCTTTTCAATTTCTTCATGGGGATTAGGTATTACACCGTAAGCTACAGGTTTTTTGAGCGCATTCTTTACTGCTGTATCTACAGCATCCTGAACAGCTGCCACATCACCACGTACCACTATGGTTACAAGACGGCCTCCAAGCTTTCTCTCCCATGTTGCGAGATGTACTTCAGCTGTTTTACACATAATATCAAGTGCATCTACAGCTGCTACTACTCCGGTTATCTCTACAAATCCTAATGCTTTTCCCATAACTACCTCTAAACAATCAATTTTTGCTATTAATTAGAGCTTTGGTAAGATCATTTCTACGTCGTTGTGTGGTCTTGGGATTACATGTTCTGCAACGAGCTCACCAAGTCTTGAAGCCTGTGCTGCACCAGCTTCTACAGCTGCCTTAACAGCTCCTACATCTCCACGTACCAT
>JAZUFJ010000218.1:0-4140 GCA_045640645.1 Lachnospiraceae bacterium | reverse complement strand
CGGGCTTACAGAAAAGGATGGTGATTTCTCATTATGAAAAGGACATAAGCCCTGATAGCTGCTCCCCTTTTTTGTCAGACGGACATAGGAAGATATCACTTCAACAATATCATTTTTTTGTCTTATCTCTTCTATAAGCTCATCTGGATAATACATATTTCTCCTTAGTCTTTCCAGGAATCTGGAAGATACAAATCATTGAAAATGTTTATCGCAAATCTGTCAGACATAGTGGAAACGTAATCGCAAACCGCTCTTTCCGTGCTCTCTCCTCTCTCATCCCTTATACGCAAATATTCTTTTGGCATATCATTTGGATGATCAAGAAAATAGCTATACAATCTCTCTACAAGACGCTCTGCCTTTCCCTCTTCGCCCTTTGCTTTAGGATTCTGATATACATTTTCAAACATAAATATTCTAAGATCCACCATAGCCTGACCTATCTCCTCGCTCATGGTGATGTCCGGTTTATCTAAACTGGTAGTGATAATATCATGAATAAATTTATCTAATCTCTGAGTAGTAGTCTTTCCCAGGGTATTTCTAAGCTCCTTTGGAATATCCTCTTCACAAAGAATCTTTCCCCTTATAGCATCATCCATGTCATGATGCATATAAGCTATTTTATCTGAAAATCTTACTATCTTACCCTCTAATGTACTGGGATTACCGCTTGTCTGGTGATGAAGTATTCCATCCCTGACCTCTTTTGTAAGGTTAAGTCCTCTGCCATCCTTTTCCAGAATTTCTACTACACGTACGCTCTGTTCATTGTGCTTAAAGCCCATAGGACATATTCGATCAAGAGCTCTTTCTCCGGCATGTCCAAAAGGCGTATGTCCCAGGTCATGGCCTAAAGCTATAGCCTCTACCAGATCTTCGTTGAGACGCAATGCCTTTGCAATAGTCCTTGCGTTCTGAGATACCTCAAGAGTATGGGTAAGTCTTGTTCTATAATGGTCTCCCTCTGGTGTTAAGAATACCTGAGTCTTATCCTTTAAACGTCTAAAGGATTTACTATGAAGTATTCTGTCCCTGTCCCTTTGATATACCGGCCTTATATCACAAGGCTCCTCTTCCTTATCTCGTCCAAGCGAATCCGCGCTAAAAGATGCATATGGACTTAGGAATATCTTCTCTTCTTTTTCCAGTCTCTCACGAATAGTCATATTATTTTTTCACATTAAAAAATGTGCCCCCGTTATTTTAGCTAAACACCCTACTTCTAATATTCTACGCAATTCCCTTATTTCCTTTTTGTAAAATGTCACTTTGCTTATTATTTTACTTTTTATTTTGCTTAATATTTTGCCTAAAAAAAATGATTACATTATTCTCGTTACCGAAACAAAAAACCCAACAGATTCTCCGTTGGGTTTTTAAAACTATTATCACAAAATATTATTTTAATTCTTAACCATGTCACCAGGATTTTCCCATGTTCCACTAGTTATTCTTTACTAAGCTCTTCTTAACAATTCCATTTGGATCCTTAATCATAACAGTTACTACCCAAATTACTAAAGCTAAAGCTATAACTGAAATTCCAAGGAATGAATCATTTATCATATCTTCTAAAGCCGGAGCAAAATATTCTGCTCTAAGCTCTGCATATTCAAAAATAGCATCGCACATCCACATAAGTGAAGCGCCCCAGAACATATAGCAAAGCATTGAAACCTTAAGCGCTCTAGCTTTTTCGCTTGTATACCATACCATTGTAGATATAACAGCAGCGATAACTGTAATTAATAATGTCATCTCTAATCTCTCCCCATTAAACTTCCTGCTTATTTGCTGAATTTGCCTCTCTCTTTTCGATAGAGCTTGTAACAGCTACTAGTACGCCCCATACAGCAGTTACTAATACTGCCATAGATACTCCAACAGTAGACATTTCATGAAGCATCTCCATAGCCTCAGCTGGATCAGCAGCAGCTGTTAAAAATGGGAAGAAAGGCTGAATCTCACCATGCCATAAATGTTCAAATGCTAAAAGAGCTGAACCTCCCCAAAGCATTGCATTAAGCTTACCTAGCTTATGTGAGAGCTTTTCTTTATTAATTTCAGAGATAGATACTCCCTTTTCTAACTTAATCTCAGCATCTCTGTTTTCTTTGTTCTCAATAATTTTTGTAGCTACAGTTGTAACAATAGCCTCTGTTGCAGGTACTAAAAAACATGCCATAATATAAATCCTCCTAATTATTTATTAATCTCTCATAAACGAGTTGAATACAATCAAACAAAATAATATTAACACACTTATTTTTTTATGTCTATGATACATTTTTGCTCAATAAAGTCTTTAGTATTAAACTATTGCTATTTTTAATGTCAAAAATCATTTTCCCTACCATGCTTCTTTTTATATTTGTATTTATACTTTCAAAATATGTTATACTATTCAATATTGTTATGTGGTGATAAAAAGATGTTTTAACCTCTTTATACTAGATTTCTTCGTTCTTTAACTTTCTGAAATCTTTATCAACAATGCAATATGATAATAAAACGGATTGCACGAGCCAGACGCTCCCACAATCCTATAATATAAATATTTTTCGAAAGGACAAGATTCATGAACAAAAAAGAAATAGCAGAAATAAAGAAACAGTTCACTCCAAGACGCTGCTCTATTAATAGAATATGCGGATGCTATGTAGATGGAGAAAAGGAAATAAAGACACAGTTTGCCTCATCCTTCCTAAATCTTGACGAAGAAGAGGCTTTTAAATATTTTGAAATTTTCAGAAAAGCTCTTTCAGGTACAGATGGTAAGAACCTGCATACTCTGGAATTCCCTCTTAGCTCAGAGGTAGAAGGTGGTACACAGGAATTCATTTTAAAGCTCAGAAATTCTGCCCTTAAAGATGAAGCCCTTCTGAATGAATACTATTCAAAAATTATAGAAAATTATGAATATGTAGGAAACTATCTCATCCTTGTAATACACGATGTATATGATATACCTGGAAAAACTACCGATGATATCACAATGGACGATGCATCAGATGAAGTATACGAATATATCCTCACATGTATCTGCCCTGTTAACCTTACAGAGCCTGGATTAAGCTACAATGCTCACGACAACATCTTTATCAATCGTGTCAGAGACTGGGTAGTAGATATGCCACAGACCGCTCTTCTCTTCCCTGCCTTTAACGATCGTAGAAGCGATATCCACAGTATCCTTCACTATTCTAAAGATACAGAAAATCTTCAGGACAAGCTTATCGATACCCTTCTTGGATGTACTGCTCCTCTTGGCTCCGTATCAGAAAAAGAAGCTTTCCAGTCCGTAATAGAGGCTTCTCTTGGGGAATCGATTAATCTTGAAACAATCAAAAATATACATAGCAAGCTTACAGAAATGGCTGAAGAAAGCAAGGAACTTAACGAGCCCCTTATCCTTAATAAGCAGGAATTCAAAAATATTCTTGCCGGAAGCGGCGCTGAGGACGAACAGCTTGAAGCCTTTGAAGAGAACTATGATAACGCTGCCGGCGAAGACACAGCTATGTTTGCCGGAAACATAATGAGCATGAATACCTTTGAAGTAAAAACCCCTGACATTATCGTCAAGGTAAAACCAGAAAGAACCGACCTTATAGAAGCCAGAACCTTAGAGGATGGCAAAGAATACCTTGTTATCCCTCTTGAAGGTGAGGTTGTAGTCAACGGTATCACTATTCATTAAAGATGAGAACGTAAAAATGCGGTGCAACTTTTGCACCGCACTTTTCCAGATGGCTCTTATTCATTATCATATCTTTTCGATATGTTTTGCATATCATATATACCTTATACTTATATCTGCATTTTCATTATAATATCTTCTGTTAATTACTCAAGAAAGGCATTCCTGTTATGAACAAAGATTTAACAATCGGTAATCCCGAAAAGGTTCTTTGGAGATTCTGTCTTCCACTATTTGGAAGTATTATTTTTCAGCAGTTATATAATATTGCAGATTCTTGGGTTGCTGGACGCTATATCGGCGAAAATGCTTTGGCTTCAGTCGGAAACAGCTATGAAATAACACTAATTTTTATTGCCTTTGCCTTCGGATGTAATATTGGTTGCTCTGTAATTACATCAAGACATTTCGGAAGTAAAGATTATACAAAGATG
>JAZUFJ010000217.1:0-8168 GCA_045640645.1 Lachnospiraceae bacterium | reverse complement strand
TTAGGATTATACAAAGGATCTCCTACTATCTCTGTCTCTGTTCGGGCATGGAATACAATAACGTCATCACCATCATCATCTATTGTAAAAGAATTATGGCCTGGGCCATATATTCCTTTTTCATAATCACTCTGTAATACCGGATATCTTTCCTTTTTCCATGCTCTAGGATCAAGAAGATCTGCATCCTCGTCAATACTGAGCATACCAACACAATAATTTACACCTGTATCTGATGCTGAATATGTCATAAAAATTTTATTACCACGTTTAATAAAGCCAGGTCCCTCATTTACCCAGAAGCCATGTCTTTCCCAATCATAATCAGGAGTGGTCAGAAGTACCTGCTCTGTAGCAAGCTTGGTCGCAGATTCCATCTTTGCAATATAAAGATTAGATATCTGTCTTCCTACGCTTACTTTTTCTGCCCATATGTAATAGTATTCTCCCTTATTTTCAAGTATGGTTCCATCAAGAGAAAATGCTTTAAAGGAAAATTCATCAGTGTCACACTCCTGCATGATTCCTTTCTCTACCCATTCATCATTAAAGGGATCATCTCCTGTACACTCCAGTACATAAGGACGTAATCTCCAAATATCGTCTATTCTAGATGAGGCAAAATAAATGTACCATTTTCCAAACAGATAATGTAATTCTGGCGCCCAAACATGCTTGCTCATATCTCCGCTTTCATGAGCATGCCAGATATATTTCTCCTCTGCATCTTTAAGACCTAAAAATGTATCTGATTTTCTAAGAGCAATTCCATCATATGCTGGCACTGACGCTGTAAAATAATATGTACCATCTGTATGACGTAATACATAAGGATCTGCCCTCTGTGGAATCCATACATTATTTCCATAAAGATTGTTTTTAATAGACATTTTTTTACCTCACATCCTGTTATTATTAATTACATCAAAGGAGCTTCAGCCCCCAGTTTCTCCATTCCCAATTGGTCTTCTTTCCTGTTATATCCTCTAACAGAATCGTATTCCTTTCATCGGGATCTATCCTAAGAATTTCATCGCCCAATGAAGACGACATCCAAATAGGTCTTAATTTCACATTATAGTCATCACCCATCTGTTCATCAGCTCCAAAAGGTTCCTTTATACCCTTATATATGAATATATGCTGTTCTAACCTTATATCGTTTGATTTCTCCCAGAAAGGCCTATGTTCACCATAGCTGCCATGCTTCCATACCAGAAGTACCATTTCGTCAAAGGTATCCCTATCAATATCCATAACAATCATGTTCTGTATTTTCCAAGAAGAATCTATAACAGACATGTCTATAGCTTCAGAACTAAGCTTTTTATTAGTAAGATTAACCTCATATCCATAAAAGGTCTCTTCCACATTATTCCATACCACCCATCCCGGAATAAAACAGCCGTTCCACCACATAGAAAATATTATAATACCAACCAGAACAAAACTCAAAACTATTAAAGTGATTACTTTTGCTCTTTTTATTCTATTTTTCAACGGATTAGTATTCATATACGTAATTTTTTCTATATGAGTATACCCATTCCGGTTGACATAATTCTTCATTTGGTGCAAATTCCATATCATCATTAAGCTCTATTCCAAGCTCCACTCTCCATTCTCTGTCGGTCAAACGTCCCTCCGATAATGGACGCAGGAACTGATAGTATGAGAACACTGCACCTTTAGCAATTTTAAGCTTTCCTTCTACCGGAACGATAACATAGATAGTATCTACATTTCCAGTTGCCTCTTCTAAAATATATCCGTTTGGATCTGTAGCTATATCAACAACAACAGCTGATGGATATTCCTGAGAAGATATGTACTCGCTGTCTGCGTCCTCTTTTACCGTCTCCTTCCAGAAATGTTCAATGCTTCCGCCATAAGAACGTATAAACTCATGCTCATCCTCTGTAAGACTTTCATTTTCCAGTTCCTTTATAGATATAACCTTGAGGGTATCTGCCATTTCAGCTAACAGCTTAAGATTGCCCTTATCCTCTTTGCTAATAAGATCAAACTGCTCAAGCCCCTTAGCTGTAGCCTGTGTTAAAGAAGAAAGACGAGAGAATACTTCAGGCTGAGGCTCTACATAACCTCTGTCGTCTATATCTTCTTCCCAGCCACCTCCCATTTCGGCCATCATCTGTTTAGCATATAATACTGAATCATGCTTAAGCTCTGTAAAGCTGCCAAGGAAGCCCTCAATACTTCTTCTGTTCCATTCATCACTAAGCATAAATGAAGGGAAGCCTTCTCCACGCTTTTCAAGCATTGGTTTGAGAGTATATAACCAGTTGCCATAAAGGCTTGCATTATATAAGGTATCCTCTGATTCCTTAATTTCCTCTCGAAGTTTTTCCATGTTTTCCATATATCCAGGATATTCAGTTTCTCCAGCTTCATCCAAAATATCAAGAGCTGTATCAGAGCCTAATGCTGCAGGCAAATCAAGAGCATCCGGAAGGAATCTCTTATCATCGATATTCTTTGCCTCTACCTTGCTATATGTTAAATTAGTAAAGATTGCTTCATCAAGGGTAAACCTTTGTCCCATCAGCCTGAAGCCCTTTGCGACATCAGTCTTATTTGTCTCTCTATTGTCATCGTACATAGGTATTGAATTTATCCTTGGAGGATCAAGCTCTGCAGTAAGCTTATGGAATTTTTCAAAACCGTCTGTCGTCGTCAGAAGATCATTAACCTCAACATTTTCTCCAAAAATGTCTTTTATTATTGGCATATATTCATAATATCCATTATCATCGCTTGCTCCCGCAAAAAAAGACGTAACCTTATAAATCTTCTCCCAGTTTTCCAGCTCAGCTTCATTAAGAGCAAGACTTAAAAGAAGTGCGCTTCTATCAAGCTCTTCAGATTTCTGAGAGAAATTAATTCTTCCATACCACATCATAGCTCTGAAATATGCCTCAAGCTCAGGATCTCCATCATAGTATCCTCTTGGCTTGTACTGGGTATAATCTTCAAAATCATCTGTTATAAGTGATTTCTCTATTCCATCACCTAAAAAGATTTTACCTAATTCGTCATTTACACACTCCTCAATATCATCTATTACCACTGTCTCATCGATTAAAAGCGCTGAGCCAATAGTAAAAAATGCAAGATTACGCTTTACTGCGCTATCCCATTCGCTTCCTTTTAACACTTCATATTGAGCTAAGGTTTCCTCATAAAGACCTTGGGTCATTTCTTTTAACAGATTAGAAAGATAATTCTTCTCTGTATGCTTCTGAAGCATCGCATAATACAAATGATATGTATGCATCATAGAATCCACCGTAACAAAATTAGGATCCTGACCATATCTGTTAAATTCATATACATCGAAGAATTCGCTTCCGCCACCTGGCGTAACTAGGAATTTATTCTTCTTCAGCATTTCAAACTGAGCTTCCTGTAAATATATTCTTGACGCATTATAAATATTACCAAAATCATCATCCACAGAATACGGCTGGACATTAGCAACATACTCAGGGTCTTCATTCTCTATACCTAACTCAGTAATAAAGCCTGGTCTTTTACTCATATCAAAAGATATCTCTGTTTCCTTCTCTTCGGAAACATCTTCATCTATTTCCTCTGCTACCTGCTCCGCTTCTTCAGCTACTTCCTCTGCAATGCTATTAATCACCTCATCTACATTAACCTCGCTGCCACAACCAGCAAGCGTAGACATACCAAGACTCATAGTAAGCACAATCGCCATTACCTTTTTAATCTTCATGGAACCATCCCTCCCCGAACAAATTTAAAATATCTGCCAAAATGTGATATTACTATCAATAACTACAATTTGTTAATACAATCTGCTGACTTGTGTACAAATCCATATTTCCATGCACATACAAATCCAGCATAAAAAACTTCTTCTATCCTTTATATCATAATATATTTTCTGATTTATTCATACTACTTTCTTACTATTGTGGCAAGATTGTACTATCCTGTTATTGTGGTTCTCGTTATCGTGGCCGGATTGCACTCTTCACGACTTTTGCTAGATTGCAAGGCTGTACAAAACTATCACGGACAGTCAGATTGCGCTTTTAGCGTAGGCGAAATCCACTCCTTAGGGAGACTGATTCTTGAAGCCTATGCTGAAAGAATCTTTTAGTCGACTTATTACGAGCACTTAGCGACCGTATTCTGGTCGCTTACGTGCGATATATACCGACTCCTTGGCGAGGTATTATCGAGCCTAGTCAGTCGGTAGTTGGAAGTTAGTTCACCGTAGCGTTGCAATCGTTCATGAATGTTTTCGTCATGTCGTGCAATCGAGGTAGGAAATAGAGGAGCAATCTAGTATTCTACGCTATTTTTGTACAGATTCGCAACCATGATATATAGTGCAGTGACAGAGGTATGTATACTACATAAAGTATATTTTTGAAAAAAATACCTTGTCTTTTTAGTCGAATTACTTATAATGGAATAAGGTAGGTGAAGTATATGATTAACACAGGAGTATTCAATTATATTAATGTTCTAGACAAGGCGGCAGATGGTTCATGGCTTAGAAATGAAGCTATTGCGAACAATATTGCTAACGCCGATACCCCCAATTATAAAAGACAGGAAGTGTCCTTTGAGGCAGAGCTTAAGCATGCATTAGGATCTTCCAGATATAAGAGCCTGGATGAAAAAGTGGAGGACCTTAATCAGGGAACAAGGTTGTCCCATGTTAATCCACGTACATACAGGGATGCTACACAGTTTTCTTATCGTCTTGATGGTAATAATGTTGATATCGATACAGAAAACGTTGAGCTGGCTTCTAACCAGATAAAATATAATGCTCTGGTACAAAGTCTTGATATGGAATTTAGAAATATAAAATCTGTTATCAAGTAATTAAGAGATTATTGATTTTATAGTGATGAGCAGAGTCAGCAATATTTGGAGGTGAAATCAAATGAGTATATTCAAGTCTTTTGGTGTAAATGCATCAGGTATGACAGCTGAACGTTATCGTATGGATATTATTTCCCAAAATGTGGCAAATGCCAATACGACACGTACAGAGGATGGAACACCATATAAACGTAAAATAGTTACTTTTAATGAAAAGACCCTTGACCCTACAAGCTTTGGTACTATCTACAGAAAAAGCCGTGGAATGGATGTTGGAGATGGTGTAAAGGTTGGCGGAGTATATGAGGATAACAAAGAGGATATGAAGATGGTTTATGATCCTTCACATCCTGACGCAGATGAAAATGGATATGTTACCTATCCTAACGTCAATATAGTTACTGAGATGACTAACATGATAGATTCATCAAGAGCTTATGAGGCCAATGCAACAGCTTTTACAGCCAGCAAAGCTATGGCAATGAAGGGGCTTGAAATCGGCAAATCATGATGAAACAATCCGTCAAATCATCAACTTAGTATAGAAACTTTCATAAAAATATAAGATTCCTGAAAAAAAGGGGATAAATATGGATATTACAAAACTTATGAATGTGGGGTCCCGGGCTATAGCAGATGCGGCTGACAAGGCGTCCACTAATACAGGAAGAACCGAAGATAGCAGTTTTTCATCAATGTTTAATGCCGCGCTTTCTAATTTGTCAGAGACTAACAGTCTTCTTAACAAGCAGGAAGAGGAAGAGATAAAGTTTGCGCTTGGCATTACAGAAAATACTCATGATTTATCAATTGCTGCAGCAAAGGCTTCTACAGCCCTTAGCTATACTGTGGCTTTAAGAGATAAGTTCATTGAAGCTTACAAAGAGATAATGCAGATGCAGATATAGTTTATGTTAAAAAATATGCAAAAAAATAATGCAGATGCAGATACAGCTTGTGTTTGAAAAGCATACAAAAGAGAAATTTGATCTTATTAGAATATAAGGAGAAATTGTTGAAGTGACAGACAGACTTCGCGAGATTCCACAGAAGATACTGGAATGGTGGAATAAATTTACTTCAAAACAAAAAACAATAATAGTTAGTGTTGCGGCCGGTGTTATTCTTGCACTGGCTATTTTGGCTACTATACTTACGAGACCTCATTATGAGGTGCTCATTACCTGTGAAAGCACAAAACAGGCTTCTGAAATTATTAACCTTCTTGAAGGAGACAGCATAGAATATCAGGTTACTGATGATGGTCTTATTATATCGGTAAAGAAAGAAGATATAGCTACAGCTACTCTTTTACTGGGAGCTAACTCTTATCCGGCAGACAGCTACAGTATTGAAAGTGCCTTATCTGGTGGCTTTTCAACCACTGAAGCAGACAAGCAGAAGACTTATAAGCTTTACCAGGAACAGCATCTTGAAGATATTATGGAGGCTCAGAGCGCGGTAAAGAAGGCTTATGTTACATTGTCTATTCCGGATAATGACGGTACTCTTCTCTCAAAGGAAGAAGAGGCTTATGCTTCTGTAATGCTTGATCTTGTAGACGAGCTCGGCGTAAACGTAGCGGAAAACTTTGCTAAGAATATTGCTACAGCTCTAGGAAATAAGACAACAGAAAACATTACAATCATAGATTCCCATGGTAATCTGCTTTTCTCAGGAGCAGAGGCTAATGGCAATGGTACAGGCGTTATCAATACTTCCAGTCAGCTTCAGCTTAAGAGCGAGGCTGAAAGATTAGTAAAACAGGAAATTACACAGGTTTTATTAGGTACTAATCTTTACGAAGATGTTAAGGTAGCCAGTAACCTTATAATGGATTTTTCTGCTATCAATGAAACTGAGCATACTTATACCCAGGCTGATGAAAATGGTACAAACGTTATCAGTCATGAAAATACCTATGAGGCAGAAGGACAGGGAGGTTCAGGCGGTGTTCCTGGAACAGATACTAATACAGAAGAGACCACTTATGTAATGAATAGTGAAGGAAATTCCAACTATTCTGTTGCAGAGGAAAGTCGTGATTACCTTCCAGCTGAAAAGATTACTGACAAAACAGTTCCACCAGGGTCTATACAGTATGATAAATCGTCAATAGCTATTACAGCCTCACATTATGTTATTTACAAAGAGGAAGAGCTTAAGAAACAGGGACTTCTTGATGGCATAACCTTTGATGAATTCATCCTTCAAAATGAGGATATGGTTAAAAAAGAAGTTAGCGAGGAAATGATTGCTCTTGTAAGCAATGGCACAGGTATTCCGGCAAGTAATATTTCACTTATCGCATATGATGTTCCTATTTTCCAGCCGGCAGAGGGATCTTCTATTACTGCTACAGATATAGCACAGATTGTGCTTATTGTACTTATATTAGCCCTTTTAGGCTTTGTTGTATTCTCATCATTAAAGAGAGAAAAACAGGAAGAGGAGCCAGAAGAAGAGCTTTCAGTGGAATCTATGCTACAGGCTACACAGGAAGCTAATGAAATTGAAGATATCGAAGTGGAGAACAAGTCTGAAACACGACTTATGGTTGAAAAATTCGTTGATGATAATCCAGACTCAGCAGCTATATTGTTACGTAACTGGCTGGGTGAAGATTGGGGGTAAGCTATGGCAGCAGGACAATCACAGATAGATGAGCTTTCAGGATTACAAAAAGCTGCAATACTTTTGATTGCACTGGGACCGGAAAGATCAGCTTCATTATTTAAATTTTTGAAAGAAGAAGAAATAGAGGATTTAACCTTAGAAATAGCTAATACAAGGAGTATTACACCTCAGGTTAAGGATGCAGTAATAGATGAATTTTATCAGATTTGTCTGGCACAGCAGTATATTGCAGAGGGCGGTATTGGATATGCTAAGGAGCTTTTGGAGAAGGCACTTGGTACAGAGAAAGCGTTGGACGTTATCGGAAAGCTTACAGCATCTCTTCAGGTCAAGCCTTTCGAATTTATCAGAAAGACAGATGCTTCACAGATCCTCAACTTTATACAGGACGAGCATCCTCAGACAATCGCTCTTATTTTGTCATATTTGAGCTCTTCACAGGCAGCTCTTGTTATCTCAGCCCTTCCACCGGACAGACAGGCTGATGTAGCAAAGCGTATAGCTCTTATGGACCGTACGTCACCAGACGTTATAAAAGAGGTAGAAAAGGTGTTAGAGACAAAGCTTGCATCTTTAGTAAATCAGGATTACACCATTATCGGTGGCGTAGATTCTGTAGTAGAGATTTTGAATACAGTAGACAGAAG
>JAZUFJ010000216.1:0-3944 GCA_045640645.1 Lachnospiraceae bacterium | reverse complement strand
TTTACAGGTTCATGGTACGACGAGACAGCTGAAAAGGAAGGTGCTAATAAGCTTATTGAAGATGGTTGTGTACTTATTTCACAGCATGCTGATTCAATGGGTGCACCTACAGCTTGTGAGACAGCAGGCGTTCCTAACGTTTCATACAATGGTTCAACAGTTTCAGCTTGTCCTAATACATTCCTTGTATCATCAAGAATCAACTGGGCTCCATATTTTGAATATGCAATTGATTGTGTAGCTACAGGAACACCTATCGCTACAGACTGGACAGGAACAATCGCTACTGGTTCAGTACAGCTTTCAGATTTTGGTACAGCTATCGCAGCTGGAACAGAAGATGCTGTAGCTGCAGCTCAGAAGGAAATCGAAGCTGGTACACTTCATCCATTCGCAGTTGATACTTTCACTGTAGAAGGTAAGAACCTTGACAGCTTTGAAGCAGATGTTGATACAGATCCTGCTTATACTCCAGACCACGAAGTAATCGTTGATGGCTACTTCAACGAGTCAGGTGATGGATTACGTTCAGCACCATACTTCAGCATCCAGATCGACGGTATCAACCTTCTTGATCAGGCATTCTAATATTGTTAATAATAAAAGGGCAGTACTTGTTATACTGCCCTTTTTCTTAATTCTTTATTAATCAGTGAGGAAATGTTTTATGGATATGTTAAATGATGTGGCTGTATCTTTTAAAGGTATTACAAAAATCTTTGGGGATACCATAGCTAATAAGGATGTTTCTTTTGATATTAAAAAAGGTGAGATATTGTCTCTTTTGGGAGAAAATGGAAGTGGTAAAACCACTCTTATGAATATGCTTGTCGGATTATACTATCCTGATAAAGGACATATTTATATTAATTCTAAAGAGGTTAATATCAATTCTCCTAAGGATGCTTTTGATCTGCACATCGGCATGGTTCATCAGCATTTTAAACTGATAGATGTATTTACTACTACAGAAAATATTGTGCTGGGCTTACCTGGAAAGCTGAATATTAAAGAGGCTAAACAGAAGATAAAAGAGCTTTGCGACAAATATGGATTTGAAGTAGATCCTGATAAGAAAATCTATGATATGTCTGTGTCTGAAAAACAGACAGTAGAGATAATCAAGGTTTTATTTAGAGGAGCTGATATTCTCGTACTTGACGAGCCTACAGCTGTTCTTACTCCACAGGAAACCGAGAAGCTTTTTAATGTAATGAGAAATATGAAGGCTGATGGAAAATCAATCATTATCATTACACATAAGCTTCATGAGGTAAAAGCTATTTCTGACAGGGTAGTAGTATTACGTAAGGGTGAATACATCGGTGAGATGATTACCTCAGAATCTAGTGAACAGCAGATGACAGATATGATGGTAGGACGCTCCGTTTCCCTTAATATTGACAGAAAAGATCCTGTTGACACCAAATCAAAGCTTATTGTTGAGGGCTTAACTGTTAAAGATGATGACGGAATATATAAGCTTAAGGATATTTCTTTTGAGGCACATGGCGGGGAGGTATTAGGTATAGCAGGTATCTCTGGCTGTGGACAGAAGGAATTGTTAGAGTCTTTGGCTGGTCTTATTAAGATAGAGTCCGGAACTATTTTCTATCAGAACAATGAAAGAAATATAGCTGTTAACTTAGAAAATGTGAACCCAGAGGTAGTAAAGAGCCTAGGTGTAAACTTAAGCCTTTCTTTCGTTCCAGAGGATCGTCTTGGAATGGGTCTGGTAGCAAATATGGACCTTGCAGAAAATATGATGGTAAGATCATATAGAAGGGGAAAATCAATTTTCTTAAATAGAAAACAGCCTACAGAGCTGGCTCATAAGGTTGTAGATGATCTTTCTGTAGTAACGCCTGGTATTGATGTTCCGGTAAGAAGCTTGTCAGGCGGAAATGTTCAGAAGGTTTTGGTAGGACGAGAGATAGCTTCTAACCCGGATATCTTCTTAACAGCATATGCGGTTCGAGGTCTTGATATTAACTCTTCATATACTATCTATGATTTGATAAATAAACAGAAGGAAAGAGGCTGTGCAGTTATCTTCGTAGGAGAGGACTTGGATGTTCTCCTGGAATTATCAGACAGAATACTTGTTTTATGTGACGGCCAGGTTAGCGGTATTGTAGATGGAAGAACTGCTGATAAAAACGAAGTCGGTTTGATGATGACTAAGTTAGGAGGAAACAAAGATGAGTAAACCTATGGGTAATCAATTACATATATCAAAAAGAACAATGGTTGCCGCGAAAACATCATATACAATACGTGCCGTAGCGATAATCCTTGCTTTGATCGCCTGTGGACTGGTAACCACAATCACTACCGGTATCAATCCGGTAGAGGTATATTCAAGCATTATTGCAGGAGCTTTTGGCTCAGCAAGAAAGACATGGATTACCTTGCAGGATCTTTCTGTATTGCTTCTTATTTCACTGGCTCTTACACCTGCTTTTAAAATGAGATTTTGGAATATTGGTGGAGAGGGACAGGTACTGATCGGTGGTCTGGCTGCTGCATCCTGTATGATTGTTTTTGGAGAGAAGCTTCCAAACGCTGTGGTCATTATATTAATGATAGTGACAAGCTTGATCGCTGGCGCAATATGGGGACTTATTCCAGCTTTTTTCAAATCAAAATGGAACACTAACGAAACCCTTTCCACACTTATGATGAACTATATAGCTATCCAGCTGGTAGCATATTTCACTATTTACTGGGAAGTTCCAGAGGGCTCTGGAAAGATCGGTATTATCAATCAGAATTCCCAGGTTGGATGGCTGCCACAGGTAGGAAATAAATATCTGCTTACAATCATTGTTGCCGCATTATGTACAGCAGGAATGTATGTATACCTTAAATATTCTAAACAGGGATATGAGATAGCGGTAGTAGGAGAGAGCGAAAATACTGCAAAGTATGTGGGAATGAACGTTAAAAAGGTAATTATCAGAACAATGGTAATCTCCGGAGCTTTGTGTGGTTTAGCTGGTCTTCTTTTAGTAGGCGGTATCAATCATACTATCACCACTACTATTTCAGGTGGACAGGGCTTTACAGCTGTTTTAGTTTCCTGGCTGGCAAAGTTTAATCCTATAACAATGGTATTCACTACATTTTTGATTGTATTCCTTAACAGAGGTGCACAGGAAATCGCCACAACTTTTTCACTTAACCAGTCTTTTGCGGACATACTTACAGGTATAATCTTATTCTTTATTATAGGAAGTGAATTCTTTATAAATTATAAGATAAGCATTAAGAAGGCTGAAGATTAATTGAGGAAAGGATGTGTAGAAAATGATAGATATAGTAACTTTTATCCCAAGAGCTGTAGTACAGGGAATCCCCCTTTTATATGGAAGCACCGGCGAAATACTTACACAGAAATCCGGTAACCTTAACTTGGGAATACCCGGTGTAATGTATGTAGGTGCTATAAGCGGAGTAATAGGCTCTTTCTTTTATGAGCAATCACTCAGCGATATCACAGCAATAAATGGATTCCTGGCAGTATTGATACCTCTTCTTTGTTCTCTTGCAGGATCACTGCTCATGGGATTGTTATATTGCCTGTTAACAGTTACATTAAGAGCTAACCAGAATGTATGCGGTCTCGCCATGACTACCTTTGGTGTAGGTATTGGAAACTTCTTTGGCGGCTCACTTATAAAGATATCAGGGGCAGATGTTCCATCAATTGCTCTATCAGCAACAAGCTCATATTTCAGTAAAACCCTGCCTCTTGCCCAGAGCACAGGATGGTTCGGAAAGATTTTCTTATCCTATGGATTTTTAGCTTATGTTGCTATAGCCGTAGCTTTGATTATTTCTTATATTTTCAATCATACAAGAACAGGTCTTCATCTTCGTTCTGTAGGAGAGAACCCTGGTACAGCAGACGCAGCAGGTATTAATGTAACAAGATATAAATA
>JAZUFJ010000215.1:0-3660 GCA_045640645.1 Lachnospiraceae bacterium | reverse complement strand
TGCTGCCTCAAGAGCTGCCTTAGCAGCGTCCTCACCTTTTCCGGTAAGATCAGGAACTGTAACCTCTACCTCTGTCTTTCCACTACTTACTACAATAGTAACCTCGCTCTTTCTCGCTGCATTTGTAGCGGCAAGAGGTGACTGGCTTATAACATTGCCCTTTTCAACACTTGGACTTTCTTCATATTCCTTAACAACTACAAACTCTTCATTTTCAAGCTTTACTTTGGCCTCAGCCTCAGTCATACCTACTACGTCAGGAACATTTATCTTTCCTTCTTCAGGCTGTGATTCCTCAGTATTTTCTTCTTCGCCTGTTTCCTCATCTTCAGAAGATTCTACCTTTCCTGAGCTTACAACAAGCTCTATCTTTGTATCCTCATCAATTTCCGTTCCTTCTTCAGGGCTTTGGGAAATAATATAATTAGCTTCATATTCTGTAGATGGAGCTGTGGTAGCTACCACGTTATTAAGACCAAGCTCTTTTACAATTTCATTTCCCTCTTCAACAGTAAGACCTACAAAATTAGGCACTTCCATATCCGAGCCCATTGAGAGATCAAAGAAGCCAAGAAGCTTTCCTACAAAGAAAATTGCCACAATAGCTATAATAATAGCTACTGCCACTACAAGTCCGGTAATAACCTTCTCCATTCCTGGCGCAACATTTTCCTCGTACTCATTATCATAGTCCGCATATTTATCTCGTTTTGAGGACTTTTTACTCTTTCCTCTTTCTATATCTCTGTCGTCTTCTATCTTTCGGCCTCTGCTATTACGCTTCAGATCCGGGATAGTAGTCTGTCTTGGCTGGAAATATTCTTCTTCATCTTCATATTCATTTCCATAGCCCATATTGTCATATTCAGCCTGTCCCATATTATTAGGATATCCCTGATTATATCCAGGAGGCACTGAACCTGATTGTTTATAATTATTCGCTCCATATCCGCCATAGTAATCCTGGTTAGAATTATTATAGCCCATATTCTGTCCTGGATAGCCATTTGGATATCCTCCCTGACCTCCATAATATTCCTGGTTAGGGTTTGGAGCATAGTTCTGCTGATAATCCGGATTATTAGGCATTGCATCCGGACGGTTACCCATAGGTCTTTTAGCCCCTGGTACAGACCCACCTTGAAGGTTCTGAGCATTCTTCGCTTCTGTACGGTTTTTGATTTCCATACGCTCAGATTCTTTTATAACCTTTGTACCCTCATTGCTGGCTCCCTGTCCAATAACAACAAAATCATCATCAGGAGCTTTAAGAGCATGCTTAAGATCCGCTATAAGTTCTGCCATATTAGCATATCTTCTATCCGGATTTTTCTGGGTACATTTAAGAATAATCTGTTCTACGCTTAAAGGTAAATCTGGAACATAAATCCTTGGAGATGGCATCTCCTCCTGAATATGCTTAATAGCTATGGCTACTGTAGTCTCTCCATCAAAAGGCACACGTCCTGTAACCATCTCAAATAAAGAAATACCTATAGAATAAATGTCACTTTTCTGATCAGAATATCCACCTCTGGCCTGTTCCGGTGAAGTATAATGAACGCTTCCCATAGCATGACTGGTAATCGTATCAGATGTGGCAGCTCTTGCTATACCGAAATCTGCTACCTTTACCTTTCCCTCATCAGAAATGATAATATTCTGAGGCTTAATATCTCTATGTACAATACCATTATTATGCGCTGCCTCTATTCCAAGAGACACCAAAATGGCAATACTTACAGCTTCTTTATAAGATAAGCGAATCTTCTTCTCAATATATTTTTTAAGAGTCCTTCCCTCAACAAGCTCCATTACAAAATAGTAAAGACCATTTTCATCGCCTACATCATAAACATTAACGATATTAGAATGCACAAGCCCAGCTGCTGACTGTGCTTCTACCTTAAACTTTGAAACAAAGCTTTTATTCGAAGAAAATTCTGGTTTCAGAACCTTTATCGCCACAAAACGATTTAATTTATGGCACTTTGCCTTATAAACATCTGCCATACCACCGGTTCCGATTAATTCTATGATCTCATAACGATCACCTAACATTGTTCCCGGATTTATCATCTACCCACCTCATCTGCAAAAGGTTCTACTATAACGGCGCTTATATTATCCTTTCCACCATTATGATTAGCAACCTTGATTAATTCTTCTACCATCTGTACTACATCTCTCTGTGCGCCAATAATCATACGAATATCTTCGTCCTCTATCATATTTGACAAACCATCTGAACACAGAAGGATAATATCACCCTTTTCAAGATCAACCTCGAAAAAGTCCACATCTATTCTTTCAGACACACCAATAGCCCGGGTAATAATATTCTTATCCGGGTGTAGTCTTGCGTCGTTCTTATCTATTTCTCCTAGCCTTACCATTTCTTCTACAAGAGAATGGTCCTTTGTTATCTGCTCTATCTCATCATCAATAAGGTATAATCTGCTGTCTCCAACGTTTGCAACATACATTGTCTCATCGATAATTGTAGCAGCTACGACAGTAGTACCCATACCTTCGTAATCAGGCTCCTTGGCTTTCTCATATACCTCGGCATTTGCTGTTTCAATAGCATGCCTCAATATCTTTATTGGTGAGGTCTCTGTATCAAGTATTACCTCTCTCTCAATAGCCTTCACTGTATATGAAGAAGCATAGTCTCCTGCCTTATGACCACCCATACCATCTGCTACCACAAACAGGTTTGGAAGGTTACCTATCGGTATCTCACATGAGAAAATACAGTCCTGGTTAATTTTTCGCTTTCTCCCTATATCCGTTCTAGAGAATGTCTTAAGCATATCTTACCCCTTTTGCTTTATTATTATCCCTTAATCGTGGTGCTAAAGCCCCACTTTTATGCAATATTATATACTGTTAATACGATATAACGTATTGCTTCGCACTTCTATCTATTACAATATGGATTGTCACACGCTATGCGTTTACACAACCCTACATTTTTAAATATTTTCTTCTCAATTGTCCACAGGCACCGTCAATATCACGTCCCATTTCTCTTCTAATAGTAACATTTATATGATATTTTTCAAGTTTATTTTTGAAGGCTTCTACACTCTTCTTAACTGGTGCCACATAACTTCTTTCTTTTATTGGGTTAACAGGAATCAGATTGATATGGCAGTTCAGCCCAGATACCAGCTCTGCCAGTTTATATGCATCCTCATCTGTATCATTTTCACCGGCAATCAGGCTGTATTCAAAGGTAAGCCGTCTTCCCGTTTTATTAAAATAATACCTGCAAGCCTTTATTAACTCATCAAGAGAATACTTATTAGCTATTGGCATTAAAGCCTTTCTCTTTTCATCCGACGAAGCATGTAATGAAATTGCCAGGGTTAAAGCCAGCTCCTTGTCTGCCAGCTCCATCATTTTAGGGACTAGTCCACAGGTGCTGATAGTAAGATTACGTCCGCTTAAGTTCAGACCCTTTTCATGACTCAACAATTCGGCGAACCTTATAATATTATCAAAATTGTCCAGTGGTTCTCCACTACCCATCACTACTACATTGGATATCTTTTCACCGGTTTCCCTCATAATACCGTATATCTGACCTAAGATTTCTCCTGCCGTCAGATTACGTACCAGGCCATCTATAGTCGAAGCACAGAATCTGCATCC
>JAZUFJ010000214.1:0-3519 GCA_045640645.1 Lachnospiraceae bacterium | reverse complement strand
AAATAATTTATAACAATCTATGTATCAAAAACCAAAAGTTGACGATATTTGTCTCATCACTTCAGCAGGTTAATCAAGCCTTCATATATTAAAAAGCTTTCCTCCGGCGTATAATGTATTCCATCCATAAATGGCTTCTCTGTAAATGGAGCGAGATCAATATAATGAATATTTGGTGGCAGATTATCCTTTAATTGCTTATTAAAGCTTGCTACCTTTTTATTTACAGCTTTAATATCCATGTCCGGAAATACATTTTTCAGATCATCCTCAACACCAAATACTGTACAGGTATAGATTTCTGCTCCTTCTCTTATCCAATCCTGGGCAGTTGTGTTATAAAAGTTTAACCACAGTAAAAGAGACATGTCCTCGCCAAAACCTATTATATCATTGATTCCATATAATATTACTATTCTCTTGTCCTTTTTATATCTCAAATTCAAATATGGAACAAATTCACTATTAAAAAATGTAAAGCTGGTTCCTGGAGATGCCAGCCAGTTAGCTCTCTTATCCTGAGTATCGCGATTCCCCAGGTAGGTACGAGAATCACCTATAAGATATAGCCTTGCCCCATTTTCCTCTATTAGTTTCCCCTGTTCTTCTGCATATACCTTATTATTCTGAGAAAAGATTCCACATGCTAACATAAACGAAGCGATAAAGACTATTTTCTTTAGGCTTTTCTTCATTATATCTTTTTTCATTATACTGCCATTCCTTTAGACCGATTTATTCCTGTATATAACCTATTCTATAACCATTTCTGCCCTGCTTTTTCACCTCGTACATAAGCTCATCTGCCCTGTTACTGATATTGTCAAAGTTCTCGTTATCATTATTACAGATTATACAGCCTATACTACAGGAGACTATTACACTATTGTTTTCATCCTTTACCTGATAGCATAATCTTTCCACCATCTTATTAAGTCTGGTTTTTAATATTTCCTCTGGTATGTTAGGAATGAAAACACAGAATTCATCCCCTCCAAGCCTTCCAACGTATTCGCTTCTTCTGAAGCTATCGGACACTATTTCGGCTACATTTCTTAATATTTCGTCACCCTTGCTATGGCCAAAGTTGTCGTTTACTTCCTTAAAATTATCTACATCCAAATACAAGAATACAATATTTTTTGAACCATTATTTTTAATGTAGTCGTTTACTATATCAAATATTGCACCCTTATTCAATAAACCTGTTAACCCATCGGTCCTGGACTTCTCTATTGCCTCAAACTTTTCTTTCCTTTGCTTTTCGTTCTCAAATGAACGGTTAATATAAAAGAGAAGTATAAGAGTAAGCACCACCATCAGAACAATGGCTATCATCATAATCCTATTTGTTGATTTGGTAATATTATCAGTGTTCATAGCTATGACTACTTGCCAGTTACCCTGTGTCTTATTTGACATCACTGTATAATTTGATCCTTCTATTTCATACTGAAATTCAGAAGAACTGGTCATAGCCTTTTCCAGTAATCCCTTTATGTCAGCTAATCCTTCATCTTTTATATAGTTCTTTCCTATTATCGATTTATCAGTAGCAGAGATAATATTCCCACCTGCATCAATAATATAGGCCTTGTCTGAAGGATTTTTTATCAGGGATGCCGCATACCCTTTTACATCCTTTAATCTTATATCCAGTCCTAATACACTTCTATGGTCCTTTAAAAGCTTTACAGCAGAAATTAATACCTCTTCTGTAGCGTAATCATAATATGGTTCAGTTATAACTGTTAATCCATGAGCAGCTACTGCCGTCTGATACCATATTCGTTCTGTTGCATCATAATCTTCATCCGGTTTCCAGCTGTTTCCACCGAAATATTTTCCATTATAATAGCAATAAAACATTGTATAGTTTACATCTATGTTTGACATAACCAAAGAAGTCTGTTTCTTTATATAATCGCTTAGCTCTTCTTCCGTAATACCTTTCCTTGCCATATACTCAAGAGAATTTGCTGTTACGTTTAAAACATTTGTACTTTTACTTAAAAAAGAATTTGTTTTTTCTGATCCTATTATCAGCTCATCTCTGGCTATTACCATAGCATCCTTTAATGATTCCTTGTAAAATCCTGAATAAAACA
Organism: Lachnospiraceae bacterium; assembly: GCA_045640645.1. Lineage (GTDB taxonomy): Bacteria > Bacillota > Clostridia > Lachnospirales > Lachnospiraceae > JAZUFJ01. The sequence continues at coordinate 1,411 of JAZUFJ010000214.1, read as the reverse complement.
ACAGAATAAAGGCCATCATCACGAAAAAAGTCATTAATGAAGCAATTATCAAAGATCTTCTTTTGTATATATTAGCTTCTGACTTCTTATCCATTAATTAATCACTCCGCCATATCCTTTAAATGCATCCAATGCTTGTTTTTGTGATTCTGTATATTCCTTCATTAAATGATCCTGATAATCAAGATTTTCCTTCTGCAACATATACTGGTATTGAGCTTTCTGTACTGCCTCTATAGAATTTAGTAAATACGCCTGAGAAGTTGCATTTGCCTGAATAGTTGCCAAATATGCCTGTGCTCTTAATGCAGCCTGATACTGATCGATAAAAGCCTGCTGCTGCATTGCTAAAATTGCTTGCTGCTGCAATAAAAGTGCCTGCTGCTGGTTTTTAAGAATTTCCTGTTGTTGTTTAGATATCTGTTCAAGCTGTGCATTTAAAATCGCCTGTGCATCTGCTGCCTCATCTGCATATACATTTTTTGTAGAACTTAATAACACTACAGAGGTTATACCTATCAGGCATATTATATTCTTAATTAACCTTTTCATATCCTTCTCCTAAATATTATATCATTTATAAATACTATCTTATATTTATTTTCTTGTGAATCTGCTTTCTTCATCACATACATAGTGATAATCATTTATATTTATCAGCCTTCCATTTCTTATCTCAAAAGGCTTCCATATCACTCCACAGCTCGCTACAGGAACAGAGTATAAAGCTTCCATCTTGTCCTTCATAAATACATATAGCTTTGCTCCTGAGGCAGACATACTATAAGACATGGTATCGCCTGCTGCACAATCACTGTAATCTGAAACATAATACGCATATGTATCTGATCCCATGTTTTTTATATCAATTATCTCAGAAGGAAAACCAGCTTCTCTTGCGGTATCTGATTTCACTATCAATCTTGAATTTGAAGAAAATACCCTCAAATCTAAATCTAATAATGCCTCTGAGCCTATTTGTACTGCACTGTTGTCCCAGGCAAGAATAACAACACCTTCCTGTTCATCCAGCTCCTGAATACTATATCCTATTCCTATCAGATTGTCACCCTTAACTGATATATTAGAATAAGAAGTAATATATCCTTCTTTTTGTGTCTCTACAGTATAGTTATCAGCAAGCAATGATACAGTAGCTGCGCCATTTTCATCCAAAACAGCCTCTGCTACTATCTCGCCATCTCTTTTGTCAAACCCTTTTCTAATATATATGTTAGCCCCTTCAAGAGTCGACATTTTATTTTTTCCATCTAATGCTGCAAATGTAAAATTATATTCGGCTCCATTTTCTTCATAGCCAAGATAAACAGGGCTGACATTATAAGTCAGGCTTCCCGGATATGCTTTTACATTGTAAATCTTGCATTCCTTAAGGCTGCTTTTTCTTATT
>JAZUFJ010000213.1:0-5291 GCA_045640645.1 Lachnospiraceae bacterium | reverse complement strand
TTCTGGATACCGCCAAGAAGTTTTCCATATTTTGGTCCTACTGTTTTCAGCTGTGGCTTGAAGTTATATGAAGTGAAATCTCTTACATCATCTGTAAAGATAACTTCCTTAACATTAAGCTCATCTTCAATAATATCAATATAGAATTCTGGAAGAGTAAACTGTGCTTTTACAAACATCTTTCCAATAGGCTGTCTATTCTTGATATTAGCTGTATTACGACAAGCTCTACCCATAACTACTGTCTTAAGAAGTGCCTTCATATTGTTTTCAAGTTCTTCATCTATCCACTCTGTATGGCATACAGGGAAATCACATAAATGAATACTTTCTAACGCATCTTTATCAACGCTTCTTACAAGATTCTGATAAATCTCTTCTGTAATAAATGGAACCATTGGAGCTGCTGCCTTACTGATCTCAACAAGTGCTGTATAAAGAGTCATATAAGCATTAATCTTATCCTGCTCCATTCCCTTTGCCCAAAAACGATCACGACAACGTCTTACATACCAGTTTGAAAGATCATCAACAAAGCTTTCAAGCTCTCTTGCTGCTTCAGGAATTCTATAAGTATCAAGGTTCTTATCTACCTCTCTGATTGTTGTATTAAGACGAGAGAGAACCCATTTATCCATTACCGGAAGATTGTCATAATCAAGAGTATATTTAGTAGCATCAAAGTCATCAATATTTGCATAGAGAACGAAGAATGCATATGTATTCCATAATGTTCCCATGAACTTTCTCTGACCTTCTACTACTGCCTTGTCATGGAATCTGTTTGGAAGCCATGGTGCTGAGTTGATATAGAAATACCAACGAATAGCATCTGCTCCGAATGACTTAAGAGCATCAAAAGGATCTACTGCATTACCCTTTGATTTACTCATCTTCTGACCATTTTCATCCTGTACATGTCCAAGAACTATTACATTTTCATAAGGAGCCTTGTTGAACAATAAGGTTGACTCTGCAAGTAATGAATAGAACCATCCTCTTGTCTGGTCAACAGCTTCAGAAATAAACTGAGCTGGGAACTGCTTTTCAAAGAGATCCTTATTCTCAAATGGATAATGATGCTGAGCAAATGGCATTGCTCCAGAATCGAACCAGCAGTCGATAACCTCTGGTACTCTCTTCATCTGTTTTCCACATTCTGGACAAGTAATAGTTATCTCATCAATATATGGTCTGTGAAGCTCTACAGTAAGAGCATCGTCTCTTCCTGACATCTGCTTAAGCTCTTCTCTTGAGCCAATAGAATGCATATGACCGCACTCACATTCCCAAACATTAAGAGGAGTTCCCCAATATCTGTTTCTTGAAATACCCCAATCCTGAATATTTTCAAGCCAGTCACCAAATCTTCCCTTACCAATAGATTCTGGAATCCAGTTGATAGTATTATTATTTCTGATAAGGTCATCCTTAACAGCTGTCATCTTGATAAACCAGGATTCTCTAGCATAGTAAATAAGTGGTGTATCACATCTCCAGCAGAATGGGTAATCATGCTCAAATTTAGGAGCTGAGAAAAGCTTACCTTCTTTTTCAAGGTCTACTAAAATATCCTTATCTGCATCCTTTACAAACTTTCCGGCATAAGGAGTTTCCTCTGTCATGTTACCCTTTCCATCTACAAACTGAATAAATGGAAGGTCATAATTTCTTCCTACCTTTGCATCATCTTCACCAAATGCAGGAGCTATATGTACGATACCTGTACCATCTGACATAGTTACATATCCATCACAGGTAACGAAATGTGCTCTCTTCTTCTGCTTTGCAGCCACCTCGCCTGCACAGGCAAATAAAGGCTCATATTCTTTATTTTCGAGATCGCGTCCTACATACTTTTCAAGAATTTCATATGCGCTCTGTCCTTCTTCTGCAAGAGGAGATAATACCTTATCAAGAAGAGCCTCTGCCATATAATATGTATATCCATCAGCTGCCTTAACCTTGCAGTATGATTCCTCTGGGTTAACACAAAGTGCAGTATTTGAAGGAAGTGTCCATGGTGTAGTAGTCCATGCAAGGAAATATGCATCTTCACCTACTACCTTAAAACGTACAACAGCTGAACGCTCTTTTACACTCTTATATCCCTGTGCTACCTCATGTGAAGAAAGAGGGGTACCACATCTTGGGCAATAAGGAACAATCTTAAAGCCTTTATATAAAAGACCCTTATCCCAAATCTGCTTAAGAGCCCACCATTCAGATTCAATAAAGTCATCATGGTATGTTACATAAGGATCGTCCATATCTGCCCAGAAACCAACTGTACCTGAGAAATCTTCCCACATACCTTTATATTTCCAAACACTTTCCTTACATTTTGTAATAAATGGATCAAGACCATATTCTTCAATCTGCTCTTTTCCATCAAGGCCAAGAAGCTTCTCAACCTCAAGCTCTACAGGAAGACCATGTGTATCCCATCCTGCTTTTCTGGGAACCATGTATCCCTTCATTGTTCTATATCTTGGAATCATATCTTTTATAACACGTGTAAGAACATGTCCGATATGTGGCTTACCATTTGCTGTTGGAGGTCCATCATAAAAGGTATAAGTCTCACCCTCTTTACGATTTTCCATACTCTTTTCGAAAATTTTGTTTTCTTTCCAAAACTTCTCTACTTCTTTTTCACGATCCACAAAGCTTAGATCTGCTGATACTTTGTTATACATCTCTCTCTCCTTATCTAATTTTGCTTTATATAAAGTTATATTTTATCCTATCTGTTTAGCTCATGATGCAATAAATAATATCCACCCTGTAATTCTTCAATTCCTATATTAAATGAGCAGGCTGGTATATCTCTTTCTTCCATGATTCTATTCATGAAGGCACCCTTATATCCTTCTGTATTATAAGAATTAACTATGGAATTTAAAAGAGTATCATCAGAGATTACCAGATCATAGCTAATATTATCTCCATCCAATTTTGATAAAACGCTATAATTATTGTCAAAATAATCGTTCAGGTTCGTAATAACATCATCTTTACTAAACCCTGTATCTTCTAAAGTCCTACGTACCGGTGGCATATTCGTAACCGGATCACCCTGATCCATAGAAGATTCTAAAAAAGGCTTTCTATGAGCTTCTCCATTACAGGCCGGAAGGTATATTGACAGCTCTTTTCTTGCATGATCCTTTCTGATATCAGCATCACTTAGATTAAAATAATCATAAGTAGATGGATTAGTATCATCCCAGGTTGTATCTACATTATAATATCCATCATCCAGCTTTATTATATTCCAGGCATGATTTTCTCCCGCATAACCACTACAGTAATAGCATGGAATATCAAGCTTTTGACACAAATACTGAAAGGCTCTTGCATATCCCGCACATACCGTAGCCCCGGATACCATTGCAGAATATGCGCTCTGATTCATAGGTGCGTTCAGATCATAGACCACTTTATCTATCAATCTGTCATGAAGTGCAACCTCCTGATCAAATCCATCCGACGGCAGACCTGCAATTAAATCTGCTGCTGCCATTTCAAAGCTGTCTCTTGCGCTATCAATATCTGTTGAGGTCTGATTGAAGGACAGCTCCATTTTTGCTATTCCATCTCTGGTAAAGCCATATCTATAAGCTGTATTTACATGAAACAGCTCAGGATGATCGTTCACCACAGCTATAAAAGCATATTTCAACTGATCTGGTGATACATTTTTTACAGTTGCAAATTCCTTTGTAAGATCATTTGCATTTGCAAATATCTGTCTGTAAATTCCCTTTAAATCATCGTTTAGCATATGATAATATGGATATTTTTCCTGATCAAAATCAAGCCCTTCTCCTATATTACCATATCCCAGCTCTTCAATAGCCTTCTGCTTTTCCTTCTCACTGATTTCTTCGCCTTCGTCTGAGACAGGCTCATAACCAGTAAGCTTTGCCAGGTTTTCATCAACGCTGAGACTATCTAAGGGGACTAACTCATATGATTTTTCAATCCTCTCAGGGTTTAGTCCTGCTCTGTTTAAGTCTACTTCTGCAGGATATACCGGTTCAGCAAAGCTGCCAACACCACCTGGCATACTGTCACTGCCTAACCCTTCATTTGAAATATCATTTGAAGCTTCATTAACCGGCTTGTCCTTATATAAAAACTGACTAATCCTGTTACTCATTCCCGGATTAATATAGCATACCAAAATAAGGGCTAAAAGCGCTGCAATAATCGAACCTAAAATAGATAATATAATTATTAGTATTTTTTTCATCTTTTAAATATATTCTTTAAAAATGGTTTCCTATTTACCTCAGCTATTGCATTATCAATGGTATTTGCTTTCTTTTTTCTTCTTATCGAAAAACGAATGTTTAGGTAAATTCCTGAAAATATCATTACCACTGATTCTGTAATATGATATAAAAAGGCTGGTATTACTATTCCAATAGTAGTCATTCCCGGAATAGTTATTGCCGGCATTTCTACAATACTAAAGCTTGCCGTGTACATAATACACAAAATTAATGAAATTATTGGAAGACAATAGTCCCCAAGGCTTAAGCCCGTAACTAATATAGCAAAAATCGTAACATAGAATATCATGCTGTATTTCAATACATGTGTACTTGTATAAAAAGCAACGTATGGTGCTGTTCCGGCAAAGTCTGTCATAGTTGAAATAAGTGTTGTGTAATAATTGCTAGAGATAAAATATATAATCTGTATCGGTATCACTACAAAACCCCAGACCAACATAAGCATCCGGTCTCTTTTTCCAGCTTTAAAAAAACTGAAGATCATAAAAACTATAAACAGAACAATATCAACTGCCACCTTAACATATGGCTCAAGTGATAAGAAATTAAATAGATATGCGTTAGCGATAACATTTAGATTGTAAAAATATCTGATAACGCTTACCCCTATCATAAATATCAGATTGCTAAGCCCTATGACAATCAGATAATTTGATATATTTCCAAAAGATCTACGCGTGTTCATCCTTTTCTCCATTAAGGCTTCAAACCATAATAAAAAGACTGCTATACCTCTAGGGTATAACAGTCTTATTTTACTCCATATTACTTGATTTCTCAAGCACTTATTCTTAAGCCTTTCCAGCTGATCCAAGAACGTATTCAATCTTATGAGCTACCATGTCCTTAACAGCCTGACGAGCTGGCTTTAAGTACTGACGTGGATCGAAATGATCTGGATGCTCTGCGAAGTACTTTCTGATGTTACCTGTCATAGCAAGACGGATATCTGAGTCGATATTGATCTTACATACAGCAAGCTCAGCA
>JAZUFJ010000212.1:0-2407 GCA_045640645.1 Lachnospiraceae bacterium | reverse complement strand
TACCGGATAACATTTTTCACTATCCGGACCCTCGATTATATGCTCTACTACAAGCTTATCCAGGGATATATTTGAGCTATACATAACAGTTTCCGTAGATGTTTTTAGACCATCTCCTGCTTCGTTAGCAAAATAAAGGTGAAGCTCTGCTTTTTCATAGCTGTTTATTTCCGATCCATTATTGTCTACAAACATATCCGCCGTCATTACTCCAATAGGCTGGAGCTTTGAATCTGTAACCGGCACACCATTGACGGTGAATATTACTCCTTCAACCTTATCTACCTGCATCAGCGTACGCACAATAGCAGCTCTTCTCAGAATCTCATAGAACTTTTCCATGTATAAATATTCTTCATCAAAATCCAATCTGAGCAAACCTTCAGTGTACTCATAATCCAAAAGTGGCACATCTTCAGTTATGGCATTCTTAAGCTCTGTCTCCTTCGGAGCCGTCTGAAGAGCCTCAATATACTCCTTAAGCAGCTCCTCGGTTCCGCTTGCAACAGGCTGATATTCCTTAGGTACTACCTTTGTTTCATCTATATTTAGACAATATATATATTGGCTCTCTGTGTTTTCTTCAGTTTTCTGCATACATCCTGCCATCATTAAGCTCATCAAAAGAGTAAGCGCTAATATTGCAGAACGTATAATATTTCTCTTTCTATTCATCCTTATAACCCATCTATACGTTTCTTAAATTTGTGTTAAGCATAATATTTTGGAATCTTTACTGTAAAGGTAGTTCCCTCGCCAGCTACGCTATCAGCCTTAATAGCGCCCCTATGCATAAGAATAGTATTTCTTGTGATCGCCAGTCCTAAACCTGTTCCACTTATCTCATTTGAATGCGATTTGTCCACTCTATAAAATCTTTCAAAAATATGCGGAAGTGATTCCTCCGGTATTCCTATTCCGGAATCTGATACAACTATTGTAAAAAACTGAGTATCTGCATCTATAGTTACTTTTACCCATCCGCCATCCTTATTATATTTAACAGCGTTTTCAACCAGATTGGATATAGCAAGGGAAAGCTTAGTCTCATCTATCTCAGCTTTTACCTCTCGCACGCTTTCAAGCAAAAGCTCTATATTCTTCATATCCGCGATAGGATGTATCATTTTCAATATCTTTTCAACAAATTCGTTAATATCAACCGTTGTAATCATAAGCTCTGAAGCTGCTTTATCAAGACGTACCAACGATAATAAATCAGTAATAATCTTGTTTTCCCTATTGATCTCTTCAACGATATCCTCCATAAATTCTCTATACATTTCAATTGGAGTATCATCGCTTGCTATAAGTGATTCCGCCAAAACCTTTACTGAAGTGATCGGAGTCTTTAGCTCATGGGAAACGTTGGATACAAATTCCTTTCGGGAATCATTTAAAGCGTTCATTCTGTGCATAACCTGGTTAAAAGCATCTGATAAGGCTTCCGTTTCAGCAAAATCAGGTATATGAATTTCTTCCTCTTCAAAGCCTTCTTTTATACCTGTGATCTCAACAATCATCTTTCTAAAAGGCTTCATCATTAAAAATGATAAAATTATTCCACCCGCTACAATAAGAATACCCATAGATATTTGTAGTAACAAAGCCCTCTTTCCAAGTATCGTAACAGTATTATAGATAGATTCTGCTGATACGCTGGTTAACATAACACCTATAACTTCACTTGTAGTTCTGTCTAAAATTGGTGTGGTAATCTCTATATACTTGTTTTTATCATCGTATTTCGAGGTGGAGCTGTTTTTGAAGCATTTTATTACCTCTTCAGAAATAATAGTCTTACCATCTATAAGAGCATATGTATCCTTCACTACTTTAAGGTCATGGTCTATAATGATTACTCTTCCGTCATACAGATTTGATAGCTGCTCAAGCTCAGCATTAATAACCTCTGAAGATGTATCCTGAAGATAATTATAGGTCAAAAGATGATCTGCTATGATTGCCAGCTGATTAGAGATATTGCTGGAGTTAACTGAGACCGCTCGTTTCTCATAGTTATTAAGAAGCGCAACACGCAAAAAATAGCATGGCACCATTCCTGCCACGCAAAAAACCAGAAAAATGCGAAACCTAAGGCTTCGCACTATTCTCCATTTTGATATATATGATTTAACCTTTGAAAAAATAACCTACACCCCATTTCGTATGTACATACTTCGGCTCGCTTGGATTAGGCTCGATTTTCTCTCTAAGACGCCTGATATGTACGTCAACAGTTCTCTCATCTCCCGGGTATTCGCTACCCCATACAATTTTAAGAAGCTTTTCACGGCTGAATACCTTATTAGGGTTTTTAGCTAAGAGCTCCAATACATCAAATTCTTTAGAGGTTAAATTTATTTCTTCTTCCTCAATATAAAGACGTCTGCCATCAAGATCTAAT
>JAZUFJ010000211.1:0-2576 GCA_045640645.1 Lachnospiraceae bacterium | reverse complement strand
AATATGCCAGTCCGGCGTCATTTACCGCAGGCAAATCTTTGTAATCCTCAAGTTCCCTGTCATTAATAAAAATGTGACCGTTCACTATATGTACCGTCTCCCCAGGAAGACCAATCACACGTTTTATCAAGCCGTCTCTTTCCCCTTCATTTCTAAAGCATATTATTTCAAATCGTTCAGGATCCCTTAATCTGTAAGCAATCTTTTCCATTAGAAGATTATCGCCTTCTTTTAAAGTATCCTGCATGGAAACATTATGCACCACGGTACGTTTTACAACATAAGTAGATACCAGATAGGTTATCACTAATACTATAAGAATAAATGCTCCCAGCTTTATTAAAGAAAAGAGAAATCTAATTACCCTAAAACGCTTTTTCTTCTTTGCTGCCATTATTTATCCTGCTCTTCCTGAACTTCTTTTTCCGGCAATTCAAGAGTAATTCTGCCAATTTTTCCGCTTCTGTAGTCATCAAGCAGTATCATAGCTGCTTTCTTGGTATCCAGCTCCTCGCCTTTAAGAAGACAACGTCTTGCCCTGGCTACCTCCGCCAGTACCTCGTATGCCTTGCCCTCTTCACTAATTTCATACCTTTCAGCTATCTTTCCCGGAGCAACGTTTCTAAGGCTGTCAATAAGCTCACAGGCCAGTTCTTCAGGATCAAGAATCGCATCATTGATTGATCCAATAAAAGCAAGCTTTTTACCTACCTCTTTATTTTCAAACTTAGGCCAAAGGATACCTGGAGTATCTAACAGTTCTACGCCTTTATTAAGCTTTATCCACTGCTTGCCCTTTGTAACACCAGGCTTATCTCCTGTTTTCGCACAAGCCTTTCCTGCCAGAGCATTTATAAAGGTTGATTTTCCAACGTTAGGAATACCTACTACCATAGCTCTGACCGGACGATTGATAATGCCTCTTTTTCGGTCTCTCTCAATCTTTTCTTTACAAGCTATAGCCACAGCGTTATTAACTGCTTTAACACTGCTTCGGTCTCTGGAATTTATCTTAACTACTGTAATACCTTTGTTCTTATAATACTCTTCCCATATGGCATTACAGCCTTCATTTGACAGGTCAGATTTATTGAGAAGAATCATTCTTGCCTTGCCTCTTGCAAGTGTATCTATGTCCGGATTCCTTGAGCTTTCCGGTATTCTGGAATCTACAAGCTCTATCACAAGATCAATGAGCTTTATGTTCTCTTCCATCATACGTTTTGCCTTTGTCATATGACCAGGATACCACTGATAATTCATATTTTTTCTCCTATAATCTCTTACTAGCAATCACCTTTTTGAAAACATCAAAAAAGATTCATAAACTTAACCAGATTATTGTATTCTTCCTGATTTCGTTGAATACCAGGCCTTTCCTTCAATAATACCTCTGGTTACATTACCTATATTTGCACTTCTTGAATCTTCAGAATTGTCTCTGTTATCGCCTAAAACAAAATAATCTTCAGGTCCAAGAACCATTTCTTCCGCTATTATTCCAGGATCTGCGGTAAAATCTGCCACATCATCCTTATATTCATCACCATTTATCAATACTTTTCCATCTTTAATCTGTATTGTCTCTCCTGGCAATCCTACAACACGCTTAACATACAGATGCACGTTCTGATTACCATTAGGTCTGAAAACAATAATATCTCCCCTCTTTGGAGATGAAAACTGATATACCACTTTGTCCATCAAAACTTCTTCACCGTTTTTCAAAATTGGTTCCATAGAAGTTCCCACCACACCAGTTCTTATACCAAAAAAATACACCAGCACAAACGCTATGAATATAGATGCAAGGATTCCAAAGCCCCAGGTAAGCGCTTCATATATTGCTTGTGTATTTATTCTTTTTCTTTTTGGCTGAACATGAAGAGTTCCGCCTCTATAATCATGTGATTTCCTTCGCATATCTATTCCTTATTCCTGTAAATGCCTACAATATCGCAATCAACAGCCCCTGGTATAGACTGTAATATTCGAAAATATATTTCATATGTGTGGCTCTGCGGTAATAACAAACGGGGACGGTCATAAGAACCGTCCCCATTTTCGCTCTTTTGAACTTTATTATTTTACAAGCTCTTTAACCTTAGCAGCTTTTCCTACACGGTCTCTTAAGTAGTAAAGCTTAGCACGACGTACTTTACCCTTACGTACTACTTCGATCTTCTCTACGTTTGGAGAATGAAGTGGCCATGTCTTCTCAACACCTACACCGTTAGAAAGCTTTCTAACTGTAAATGTCTCACGGTTGCTTCCGTTCTGCTTCTTAATTACTGTTCCTTCGAAAACCTGGATTCTTTCACGGTTTCCTTCTTTGATTTTACCGTAAACTTTTACAGTATCACCAACAGAAAATGCAGGAACTTCAGCTTTAAGCTGTTCTGCTTCAATGTTTTTAATAATTTCACTTGCGTTCATTTTGTGACCTCCTATTATTTTGACGTTCTTAATGCAACCTATTTTGCAGCAGAGGACCATCTCTTCTATTCACAACAGTTGATATAATATCATAATTCTCCCCAATAGGCAAGAACTATTTACATTTTTATCATCCAGAA
>JAZUFJ010000210.1:0-3773 GCA_045640645.1 Lachnospiraceae bacterium | reverse complement strand
TTCCATTCACGCTTCCTGTTAACGAAGACATCCTTTGCATATCTGACTGATGCAAGCATTTCATGAGCATTGTAATTAGTAAAGCTAAATCCTGTACCTGTGCTCTCATATTCATTATATGGCTGTACAGTATCCTTTAGTCCGCCAGTCTCTCTTACGATAGGTAATGTACCATATCTTAATGCCATTAACTGTGAAAGGCCACAAGGCTCGAAAAGTGAAGGCATAAGGAACGCATCACAGCTTGCATATATCTTATGTGATACAGCTTCCGAATAGTAAATATTAGCAGATACTCTGTCAGCATATTTCCAGTCAAAATGTCTGAACATGTTCTGATATCTTTCTTCACCAGTTCCGAGAACAACAAGCTGAATATCTGTATCCTGACACATTTCATCCATCATATATTCAATAAGGTCGAAGCCCTTCTGATCTGTAAGACGGCTTACTACACCTATCATGAATTTCTTATCATCCTGTACTAATCCAAGCTCAGCCTGAAGCGCACGTTTATTTTTAATCTTCTCTTTTCTGAAGTCTCTTGCACAATAATTCTTTACTATATATTTATCAGTAGCCGGATCATATTCATCATAATCAATACCATTGATAATACCACGAAGGTCATTTGTCCTGGCATTAAGGAGACCATCAAGTCCTTCACCATAGAACTGTGTTTTAATCTCTTCTGCGTATGTAGGGCTTACTGTAGTGATAGCATCAGCAAAAACAAGACCTCCCTTGAGAAGGTTACCATCCTTATAAGCTTCCAGTTTGTCTGGAGTAAAATAGTAATCTGAAAGACCTGAAAACGCCTTGACAGTCTTCACATCCCATACACCTTGGAATTTAAGATTATGAATAGTCATTATTGACTTCATATCACGGTAAAATTCTCCATCATGGAAGCGTTCTTTAAGATATACAGGTATAAGACCTGTCTGCCAGTCATGACAGTGTACAATGTCAGGCTTGAAGTCAATAACAGGAAGTATTGATAAAGCTGCCTTAGAGAAAAAGCAGAATTTCTCAAGGTCCCAAAGAAGATCACCATAAGGCTTTGCACCTGAAAAATAGTATTCATTATCAATAAAATAATACTTTATTCCATCCCATTCCATTTCAAATACGCCTACGTACTGGTTCTGGTTACCTATATCCATATAAAAATTAGTGATATATGTAAGCTTTTCGGTAAACTCTGGCTTCATGCAAAGATATTTAGGAATAATAACGCGAACGTCATAATACTTCTTATCAAAGCATTTAGGAAGTGAACCAACTACGTCTGCAAGACCACCTGTTTTAATAAATGGTGTGCTCTCGCTTGCTACAAATAGAATTTTTTTCATGAAAATAACCCTCCGATATTATTTTACTTTTTGCTTTTTATCCTTCTTACCTTGGTTGTCTGCTTTATTTTAACATTTTTATTACTTTTTACAATTTTCTCTTCGTCTTTACCAAATACTCGCTTATGACTCCTTATTACTATAATAACACGAGTGATCACAATTATTAACACAATTAATGTTATAATTATTATAATTATAGCTATAAAGTATCTACTTGGGTTTCCAAATAAAGCTTTAAAGTTCTTTTCCTCGTTTACGACCTTTCTATCATGGAATTCATTATAATAAGCAGGTATCTGGCTTATTCCATCCTGATTCTTTGAAAATGATCCAATGTAGTCTGCAATCGCAACCCAGGCCTTAAGCTCTGTTCCATCCTCTTTATATACTATCAGATCATCAAGACTTTCCACCGGATTACCATCCACATCCTTTAATACAACAGATAAGATACCTTTAGATAGTCTGGTAACGCTTTCTAGCATCTGGCCCGAATAATAATCTGTCACGATCAAATATAGCTCATCATCAACTATCTCTGATCTTGATTCCTCAAAAGCAGCCGGAGAAAGCCATACATCGCTAACCTTGTTAAGTATTAATCTGTTAGGATTATATTCAAAGGAAAGTCCGCTGGTATACATCCTTGCAGAGTTCATAATATCTGATAGAGATGCTTCCATTTCGGCAACGGTTTTCAATTCCTTTCCTGAAACATAGGTCGCTATTAATGGGTAGCCTATGGAACCATCCTTACCCCTTCCTAAAGAAAAGGATTCAAAAGCTTTCTTTACCGTTATATCTCCTGTCAAAAAGGTACCTCGTACCGTTCCGGCCGGAACAACAGTCACGTCCACAGGATGGTCTGCAGCGATAGGAGTGAAATTTGCCGCATACTTATAAGCATCAGCCAGAAAATTCCCCAGTTTCATTTCAGTATGCTTGTTATACAGGTCATCTATATCTTCAAATGAAAAATCTGTATGTCCTATAACCTGATCCGCTTCATATCCAAAGCTGGAAAGATATTCATTGTTTATCTCTTCATCATAGGCCTTAATTTCATCTAAAATCTGCTGATCCTCTTCGATATCTGCGTTCATATCTATAAGGTTGTATTCCTGCATATTCCATCTGCCATCTTTATTTTGAACAAAATGCGCAGTCCCGGTATACCTTCCATAGTTACCGCAGGAAACTATGTTGGTATCTCCCACCTTTATTCCATCCCTTAATATTATATGAGCATGAGCACTTATTATAACGTCCAGTTCAGGAACAGCCTTCGCTATCTTCTCATCCTCAGATTTTTTTGGATCATCTGATACACCGCTATGTGAAAGACATACTATCATGTCCACATCTTCGTTTTCTTTAATCTTCTTAACTGTCTTTTTCAGACTATCTATAGGATCTAACCATGTAAGCTCGCAGGTTGGAGCGCAATCATAAGCATCATATCCAAGGACTCCTGTTATAGCTATCTTCACTCCGTCCTTTTCAACAACCATGTATTCCTGATATCCAAATTCCTGAAGGGCTGAATAAATATCCTGGCTTCCAGGATTATCACTGCTAAAATCTATATTACATACCAAATACATTGGAAGCTTATCTGTTTTTGCCTTAGCTCTTCTAAACATATTTGCTAAAGCTTCAGAGCCAAAATCAAATTCATGATTACCAAAGGTGGTAGCTTCTATTCCCAGCTCTCCCAGTAATACCATTTCAAGAGCCTCTTTTTCATACATGGTCTGATAAAGAGTACCCATAGCTATATCACCGGCATCAACAATAAGAGTGTCTGGATTCTCTTTAAGCTTTTGGTCTACTACTGTTTTAAGTCTGGCAAACCCTCCTACAGAAATAATATTGCCTTTTTCTTCTATCTCATAGCTTTCCAGATATGAATGCAAATCATGAGTAAAAAGAATGTCTACCTGTTTTCTCTGTTCTGCTTTTACAGCTACAGACATATATCCAATGACAAATGTCATAACTATAAGACTTGCAATTATTCTATAAAATGAAAAAAAATGTTTTTTCATGCTAACCTTACCTCTGTTTACAGCTCTTGCTTACAACCCTTGTTTAAAATCATCTGCCAGCTTCTTCATTTCGCATGCATTACCAAGTACGGCATCTGTTATCTCAGCACCGCCGAGCATCCTGGCGAGTTCTTTGCTTATTTCTTCGCCTTCTAGTTGTATAACATTTGTTATTGTTCTGTTATTTTCAACCGTTTTACTTATCTCAAAGTGAGAATCTGCCATTGCAGCAATTTGTGGTAAATGTGTAATACATATTACCTGATGCAGCTTTGCTATATAAGCAAGCTTTTCTGAAACCTTCTGTGCTGTTCTTCCGCTTATTCCGGTATCTATCTCATCAAATATCAAAGTGCCTATATCATCT
>JAZUFJ010000209.1:0-14130 GCA_045640645.1 Lachnospiraceae bacterium | reverse complement strand
TACTAATTGGTCTTGGCAAAAGCTTTGCATCATTTTTTGTATATACAGATATAAACTGTCCACATTTTGCCTCTCCAGCTATGCTTGTCTCTATCCACATACTAAAAATGTTTTCTGCTAACATTTCCTGCGATATTACCTTTGCTATCTCTTTTTTCTTAGACATTTTAAGCGCTCCATTCTATTTATTTTTAAATCAAAAACTGTTAAATATGCTTTTTAAACCTACCCTTCGTAGGCGATTTCTCCTCCACAAATAGTATAATGCACCTTTCCATAAAGCTTTGATCCCTTAAATGGCGAGTTACATGATTTTGATACAAAACTATCTACTACCCATTCCTCATCAAGATCAAATATTACGATATCCGCTTTTGCTCCCTCTTTTATTATTCCTTCCTCAAGGCTATATAGATTTGCAGGTCCTACCGTCATCCTTTTAATCAAGGTCATAATATCTATATAACCCTCCTTAACAAGATTAGTAATACCCAGTGCCAAAGCAGTCTCTAAACCTATAATTCCGCTAGGTGCTTCTGTGATTTTCTTTTCTTTTTCTTCAATACTATGAGGAGCATGATCTGTTGCTATTATCTCTATCGTTCCATCCCTTAAGGCCTCTATAATGGCCTGTCGGTCTGCCTCTTCTCGCAGAGGTGGGTTCATTTTTGCTAAGGTCCCATGCTTTAAAACTGCTTCCTCTGTTAAAGAAAAATGATGTGGAGTAGCCTCTGCATGTATATTCTTATGTGTCTTTCTGGCTTCTCTCACAAGCTCAACGCTTTCCTTTGCGCTGATATGTTGTATATTAAGCTCAACACCTGTTTCCTTTGCCAGCTCAATATCTCTTTTTACCAGAGATATCTCTGCCATTCTGTCAGATCCGCCTATTCCCAGCTCTTCAGATATCTTCCCTCTGTTTATACCATTGTTGATAATATATTTAGGATCCTCCTCGTGAAGGCTTACCGGAACCTTTAATTCTGCAGCTTTAATAAACGCATTTCTTAATAGCTTTTCATCTGTTATAGGTATTCCATCATCTGTAAAACCTTTAGTACCAAGAGCTTTTAAAGCCTCCATATCTGTTAGCTTTTCGCCTTTAAGCCCCATTGTCACCGCCTGTGACTGGTATATATTTAATGGAATATCCTTGTTTACTGTATCAATAAGCTTTTCAATCGCTTTATATGTCTCCTCATTATCGTTAACAGGCTTTGTATTTGCCATCATTACTACAGAGGTATATCCACCCTTAACAGATGCCATTGATCCGGTTCTTATATCTTCTTTATATGTGAAGCCCGGTTCTCTGAAATGAACATGTACATCTATTAATCCCGGAGCTGCTACCATACCATTAGCATCTATTTCTCTTACGGTGCTTTTGTCTTCTAAGAATACTTTTTCTATATCTAAACTGCCTTCCTCACCGCTTTTTATTATCTTAACTATTCGTCCATCGTCTATATACAATGAACCCATTATATCCAAGTTATTTTCAGGGTTCAGAATATGTGCATTTTTTATTATTAACTTCATCTTTTCATTCCTTATACTTCGATGTTAATTTTGACACACCTTATTTTATTTTATATAATGACCTCTGAAGGTGTTAAATCATACTTTGGAGGTTATGTTATGATTCGATTTATAGTGGCAGTTGTATCACTTGTGATTTTCCTGCTTGTGTCTATACCTATTCAGGGAGTGCTATATCTCATTGGCAAATCAAAGCCGGAGGTAAAGGACAGAGTATCCTTATCCATTGTTCAATGGGCATTTCGCGTAGTAATGAAAATAAGCGGTCTCACTGTAAAGGTAATCGGTGAGGAAAACGTACCAAAGGACGAGCCAGTCCTTTATATTGGCAATCACCGTAGTTACTTTGATATAATTATGACCTATGCAAGAGTGCCTCGTCTTACAAGCTATATATCAAAACAGGAGGTAAATAAGGTTCCTGTTTTCAGAATATGGATGAGATATCTCCACTGTCTCTTCTTAAATCGTGATGATTTAAAGGAAGGTCTTAAGGTAATTTTAAATGCCATTGAGCTTATTAAAAAAGGAATATCCGTATGTATCTTTCCCGAGGGAACCAGATCAAAGGATGGCAATCTACTTCCATTCAAGGAAGGAAGCTTTAAAATAGCTCATAAAACAGGATGCCTTATTCAGCCCTTCGCTATCACTAATTCTTCCGCTGTCTTCGAAGATCATTTTCCAAAAATCAAGAAAACCACAGTTATTCTTGAATACGGAAAACCTTTTAGGGTAAAGGATCTTGATCCAGAGGATCAGAAGCATGTTGGCGCATATTCCAGAGAATTAATAGCAAATATGTTAAAGAATCATGATGCTCTTCTTTAACATACTGCTGGCTTAATATTTTAATTATTCATTCTCTTTAAGGAATTCTACAACTTTATCAAATCCCATACCGTGTGATGCTTTGATTAAGATATTGTCATCTCTTTCTAAAAGCTCACCCTTTTTAAGAGCTTCTATCAGCTGTTCTCTTGTTACATAATATTTTATGTATAGGGCAGCTGATTTTTTTACCTCATTTTCATTATGCTTTCTCTTGTTAGTATACTTTTTGATATAGGTATCTACTGCTGATTTATACATATGCTTCGAATTTTCACCACAGCATATAAGCAGCTCACATCCGCTTCCTATAGCATATTCTCCAACCTGTGAATGCATTTTATCGCTGTCTTCTCCCAGCTCAAACATATCTCCAAGGATAGCTACCTTTCGACCATTTGCATTTGACAAAAGATCTAAAGCTGATTTCATGGCCTTTGGGTTTGCATTATAACAATCGTCAACGATAAGATATTCTTTTGTCCTGATAAGATTACTTCTTCCGCTTAATCCCTCTACCGTCTCTATACCATCTTTTATTTCTTCAAGAGGCATATCAAATATTAATCCAACAGCTGTAGCTGCTAAAGCATTGTCCACCATGTGTACACCTGGAAGAGGAATTATAACATTGAATTCTCCTTTTTTTGTATGTATCACGCATCTTGTACCTGATACGCCCATGCTCTTTATATCTGTAGCATATACTTCATTGTTCTCTGATATATGTCCAAACTTTATTGTTTTTCTTCCATATACCTCATTTACTGTAGAAAGGTATTCATCATCGCCGTTTACACATACACTGCCTTCTTTATTCATATAAGTAAAGATCTCTGTTTTTGCCTTTAATACGCCTTCAAGATCCCCCAAATATTCCAGATGGCATGGTCCAACGTTTGTTAATACACAAACATCCGGTTTTACTATTTTACTCAATCTGGTCATTTCATTAAAATCAGAAATTCCCATTTCTATAACTGCTGCCTCATGCTCATCTCTTATACTAAAGACTGTAAGAGGTACTCCTACCTCATTATTAAAGTTCCCTATGGTTTTCTGGGTAACAAAATGCTTTGATAAAACAGAGGCTACCATTTCCTTCGTACTTGTTTTTCCAACGCTTCCGGTTATGCCTACCTTTTTTATATCAAGCTGATTAAGATAATATTCAGCCAGAGCCTTTATAGCTATAAAGCTGTCTTTAACCTGAATATAATTGCCTTTTATACCTGTTTTAAAATAATCTGAATTAGATAATGGTTCTTCTCCTATAGCGCATAATATTCCCTTTTCCCAACATTGATCTATAAAAGAATGACCATCTACACGCTCACCTCTTGTTGCTATAAATACTCCATTTTCTTCTACCTTTCTGGAATCTATAACAACGCTGACCGCTTCTATATTTTTATCATTATCTTCTTTATCAGGGGCTAAAAACAGTTCTCCGTCAACTGCCCTTGCAATGTTTTCAAGCGTTAAATTTTTCATTTTATCACCCGCCTTGCCTTTAATAAATTCAGTTATTATCACTACTTTCTTAATGAAACCTCTATAATCCACTCGCAGAGCTCAGGGAAGGTTTTTCCAATGGCTGCTGCTTCCTGTGGAATAAGACTTGTTGGTGTCATTCCTGGAAGAGTATTTGCCTCTAAGCAATATACATCGCCATCTTCTCCATATATAAAATCCATTCTGGCGTAGGCTTTCATATGTAATGCATTGTAAGCTGCTACAGCCATATCCTGTACCTTTTTAGTGATCTCGCCGCTTATCTTTGCAGGGCAGGTTTCAACAGTAGCTCCTGCCTTGTATTTATTTATATAATCATAGAAACCTGTCTTTGGCTCGATCTCTACTATAGGAAGAGCTTCTCCTTCTATAACAGCACAAGTAAGCTCACGTCCCTTTATATATTCTTCTACTAATACCTCGCTTTCATATTCAAAAGCATTCTTTACAGCTTCCTTATATTCTTCCTTTGTTTTTGCAATATATACTCCTACAGAAGATCCCCCGTTACAAACCTTTACAACACATGGAAGCATTGGCTCAGTTTTATCATCAACGTCTGATAGCATAAATGATTTTGGTGTATTGATGTGATTGTAAATAAAAAGCTGCTTTGTTATGCTCTTATCCATAGCTAAAGCTGAGCTTAATGCGTCTGTTCCAGTATATTTTATACCCATCAGCTCAAAAGCTCCCTGAAGCTTTCCATTCTCGCCAAAATCTCCATGCAGACCTAAAAATACAATGTCTGCCATCCTGCATATATCTATAACATTTTTTCCAAATATGTTATCAGACTTATCTTCTCTAAGAGCCTTTACCTCATTTAATGGCATTCCTACCTCTGTAACAGAGTTCACCCTTTTTTCCCAGTCAACTTCAAGATCAAAGATTCCCTCTGGAGCCTCATCACATCCGAAAAAGACATCGAGCAGTATCACCTTATGGCCTCTTTCCTTGAGAGCCTCATATATCTTTGTACCAGATACTAAGGATACGTACCTTTCTGTACTGATACCGCCACATAAAACTACTATTTTCATTATTTATTTCCCTCCAAGTATTTACTCTGCCTGTTCTATATCATAGAAAATTTCCAGACCTTTTAATACAAATCCAATTTCCCTAACGCTTTCTGTATCATGAATATAAGATATTTCCTCAGGATTCATTCCACAAAGATAGCCTATATAAAAACTGCATCTGTTAGTATAATCAACACTACGTGATATAGAATTGGTTATCACTAGTACCTTTAACTTATCAAATATTCTGTCCATTCTTTCTTCGTAGGACAGATCATCAAGGGTCTTAAACTCCTCATTTATATCTTCGTTTATATATTCTCTGGCATTATCAAATAATGTCTTTATCATTTTTTCGCTTACAGCAGTATTTATACTGTTAACCGTGGTCATATAAGCTATAGAGCCCATATACCCTGGCATATCCTCTGATAATCCAGTTGGTACATCATCTTCGCAGATTTCTTCCACAATATTTCTATAGCGCTTATCACCAGTAAGCTTATATAACTGGGCAGCTGCCCAATATCTTTTCGCTATATCATTTATATTTTCAGTGTTTTTTTGCTTTTCAATCTCACTAAATATCTCTGTTGCCAGCTTCTTATAATCCTCAAAAGCCTTTTTATCTATGCCGGCATAATCATATGCAAACATTGAGATTAATGCCACATAAACATAATCGCTCTTTTTGGGAAGCATTTTTATAGTATGAAAGGTTTTCTCAAGCAAAGCTTCCCTCTCATCCTCCTCCATTTCACTTCCAAATAATTCCAGCTTTAAAAGGCTATCTGTAATACTGTCATATCTGGTACTTTCATTACATACTACATTTTTCGCCAGCTTTTTATAGAAGCCCTTCTCTTCTTTTATTTCCACACCATAAGGGATCTCTTCGTTATCCTTTCCAATCTCTATTATTGAATAGGTCGCATCAGAATAACTGCTTCCCTCTTCCATCACAGCAATATATTTTTTCGCTGAAGACTCATATCCTATTCTGTTATATAAAACAGCCGACTCCTCTTCTTCAGGTTCAATTGTATCTGTATCTTCTTCATTTCTG
This sequence comes from Lachnospiraceae bacterium, assembly GCA_045640645.1. Classification (GTDB taxonomy): domain Bacteria; phylum Bacillota; class Clostridia; order Lachnospirales; family Lachnospiraceae; genus JAZUFJ01. Next base: position 8,151 of record JAZUFJ010000209.1, on the reverse strand, counting down.
TTATACATTGCTTCAGCTTTTTGAGCTATTTCATCTATATTTGTTTTCTCATGGCTTATGACCTCATCATAGTCTTTTCCACATCCACATAGCAAAAGACCTGATAATATCACTGTGGCCACTCTAAATTTCTGTTTTTTTTTGTAGATTATTAATCCAATAATCAGGCATATAGATATAACTGTGATCACTGTAGCAACGTGAGCCGCGGTAGTTCCGTCATACCATACTCTTACCTGACCTGTCAGCCCATTTATATATACCCTTGCTACTCCGTTATCTCCCTCTGAGGTTACATTAAGCTCGTTCTTTTCTCCTGCCTCACTAAGCATTTCCGCTCTGTAGCCATCATAGAATACAAAAGGAACCTCAATATAATCACAGGCTTCATTAACGTTAACTGTAATGCTGTTTTTAATCCTTTCAAACGGGAGCTCCTCGCCGGAATCTGTTACCAGTCTGTCATAATTCTCTATCAGCACATCCTTATCTACAACTGTTTCAGGAAGCCATTCTCCCGCGATTATATCCCCGGTGAAAGGAACATAGGAATAATAATCATTTGAATAATCATAATACTGTATATCCTCATTACGGCCTGTTCTAATAAACATAACCAGTAACGCTGCCATAAATATCGCTATTGCAAAATAAGCCTGTCTGTCTTGTACTGCAAGTCCCTTACTGTTTCCATCCTCTTTGTCAGATGCAATCACCTTTATAAAGTTAAATATATAAATCATATCCGCAAAGGCTACCATTCCGCAGCAGATAAGGAAAAATCTCCATGGAAACTGAACAAAAGAAAGATAACTTCCCAACCTATCCCATGGAACAATGTCTGTAGTACATACTAAGAATATACTTCCACCTATCATAAGCCAGTCTGCGTAAGAGACCATATCTTTGTTCTCTTCGTTCTTACTAATGACTATTCGTATTAACGCTAATACTACCAATAAAGGTCCGAAGGCTGGGAAACCAAGGCTGAACAGTTCTCCAAATAATCTTGCCTCCTGAGCCGGCTCTATCCATGGAGAGCTTACATAAAATTTAGTAGTAAGCATCTGTTCCAACATAGGTAACCAGTATGAGCAGGTCACTCCCATGGTAATAATGATTGTTAAAAACAATCTTATTAAAGAACTCTTTTTAAAAAATCTTTTCCATTTAATAATAAGCGCCATGAGACCAAATATTATGCTCATGAAAAAGGTGAGCGAATGGCACATTAATACGCCACCATATCCAATACCTAAATACCATGGCTTATCAAAATCTTCGTATAGAGCATTATAGATTCCATATATTACGAATGGCAGGAATATATATGCTGTATATTCTCCAACTGCGCTTCTTACAAATATATCATCAAGATAATACTGGGATATTATCATTAAAATAGCTGTTAAGGTTCCCATATATCTTGAGCCTGTAATCTTATATCCACATAAGTAAGATGACATATACGCAAGTATCACGCATAAGGCCACAAACATATGAAAGCTTGTATTTATGCCCACACCCGTCACTCTTAAGACTGCCGGGAAATACAATAAAAGATCAGGGTAAAACATGGAGCTGGCATATCCCATCCCACCAAGAAATAATGTATTAACCTTCAAAAACGGCTTGCCCATAAGTATTCCTGCTTTTAAGCTCTCTATTCTTAAAAGATGATAGGAAATATCATGACCCTGAATACAATATTTCGTAAACAATGGACTTAACACAAATAAAATAGCCAAAATATATATTATTAGATTTATCTTTTTTTCTCTGATATCCTGTTTGCTATTGTTCATATTCTGCTTTCTCAAATATATTTTTTATCATTATAGCGTAATTTCACCTTAAGCGAAAGGTCTGTAGCCTAGCTGCAATCTTTCTATTCCTCTATAAGCTCAGAGAAAGAATAGGTTACGTTTTTACCATCATTATCCACACTTATAGTATATTTTTTTGTCTGATATCCGCTCTTTGTAAGTGTTATCTCATGTGAACCGGTTACCTTTGGAGTGCTTGTCGGCGCTATACCAATATAGCTGCCATCAAGATAAACCTCGGCTCCATTAGGTCCATCTACATAGATTTTTTCAACATCTGATACTGCCTCATCATAATCCATTGTAGAGCTTGATGACGTGTTAACAGTTACAGGTGGAACAGCTGAGCTGGATGCATTTTCAAGAGAATATACCAGACCATTTATAGTTGTAGAAAGTGGTCTGTCCGTAGAAGACGATCCTGCCGTAGTATTAGGAGCCTTTGTATTCGTAGAGGATGATGATGTACTATCTGCGTTAGGATCTTCCTCTAAAGATATCTTTATATCAGCATAATCATTTAACACCTTTATACTGGTATGTACTGGAATATAGCCTGCTGCTTCTATTCGTATATCATGCACTCCATATTCTACTGGTACTCTTTCATCATAATCCGTAACCTCATTATCAATATATAACTGGGCATACACAGGAGATAAAGTAAATAAAACATGGCCAATAGCCACTTCCTTGACCTCAATATCTGAAAGATCCAGCTTTTTCTCTTTGTCTCTTTCTATTTTTACTTCCTTACTTCCGGCATATCCTCTGTTTCTAACGGTAACATTATAGGTTCCCTCTGGCACAGGGATCAGCATATCCTCTGTAATAGGTTTGATTATATCATTTCCAACCTCTATCCATCCGTTTACAAAATATGCCTCATTTGTAAGCCTTAAATATCCATGTCCCTTTTCAATCACTATAGAATAAACGGTATGCCCATAGCCTCTCACAGTAAGGGAATCCATATCTGTGATATCTATCATATCACCCTTCTCATCGCCTGAGAAAATCAGCAGATTTTCATCATACTGATATTGAAGATTGTTAAAGGCTACTATTCCTTTCCTCTCATCAATATCAATCTTGTTTACATCTGTATAAATAAAAGCATCATCATATTCTTCCATGCTCCTGATCATACGATCACGCTTCGAAAATTCAATTTTATATATGCCGCCACATTCTAGCTGTGAGGCTACTATCTGGCTATCATATCTGTTAATAATCGAGGTTGTTCCATCATATTTTAATTTTTGTGGTCTTCCCCCACTTAATAAGCGCATTTCTAGCTCTTTTTTATCAGTATTTTTAGACATCAAAACAACAATATCCTGACCATATATCTGCTCTTCGGTCACAATATCCTCGCTTACCTGCTCGGGGTAATTATTTTCATCAATTTTGTTCTTATCTTTAATTTCACTGATAAGAAGGTTAGCTATCAGCAATGTTAAGATTACTATTACCGATATGGGAACTAAATAATTCTTCATTTTCACCTCTGAATTATTATTTTTCTTAAATAGTATTATTCTATCATCGAAAATGAATTATTCTTTGTCATAGTTAAAAGCCATCTCTAGTAAAATGTCTTTATTGTTCTTTTCAGGATCCTTAAGCACCTCACTAAATAAATAATTGAGTACCTGTCCCATCTGTCTGCCGGGTTGCATGCCTGCCTTTATCAGATCATTACCTGAAAGCATCATATCCTTCATATTTATGCAATCACCAGCATCCAATATTTTATAATAAATGTTCCTTACTCTATCTATTTTTTCTATACCTTCTTTAGCCTCAGGTTCTGCCAGTGAAATACATTTTTTTATTGCAAATAGCAGTTCCATAAGATCCTGTCCACATTCTACTACCAGCCTTCTTATGTAAGCAGGTTCTTCTAAAAGCTCTGTATCATAATATTTCACTAATCTTTTTACATAGCTTATAGTCTCATTATCCAGCTTTAATCTTCTTAATATTTCTTCACCCTTTTCTTCCTTTCCGGCAAATCTATGCATAAGAATGGCCATACGTAATGACAGAGTCTCTTTTTTTTCAAAAATAAATTCTTCATCTGTCGCAATTTTTAGAGCTTTCAGAGTCTTTTTCTTTTCTTCTATGGACAGATTAGAATATTCCTTCATTACGTAATCCAATATACGTGATTCGTCGGCAATACTTATAATTTCCGGATATTTTGATAACAAAAGCTTGGAAAGCTCTGTATGTATTCTTTCTGCGCTTATATTAACAAGCTTAGGGGCAAATTCCTTTATTGCTTCAAAAGTAATATTTTCTATTCTATAATCCAGTTGTGCCGCAAATCTTACAGCTCTAAGAATTCTTAGGGCATCTTCCGAGAACCTTTCCCTGGCCTCTCCAACAGCTCTTATAGTCCTATCCTCTATATCCGCTAAACCACCAAAAATATCTACGATTCCGACCACATCATTATATGCCATCGCATTAATGGTAAAATCTCGCCTTTTCAAATCCTCTTCAAGATTAGTAGTAAAAGATACCTCTTTTGGATGTCGGCTATCCTCATAGGCCCCATCTATTCTGTAGGTAGTAACCTCATAGCCTTCCTTTCCAAGCATTATTGTCACAGTACCATGCTCTATTCCCGTATCTATAGTTCTCCTAAATAATGCCTTTGTCTGCTCTGGCTTCGCGCTGGTAGTGATATCCCAGTCTTCCGGTATTCTTCCAAGAATAGAATCACGAACACATCCACCTACCGCAAAGGCTTCATATCCATTTTCCTGAAGCGTCTTTATTATAAATTTAACATTATCTGGAAGATGTATCCGCATTATCTCATCCTTTCATAATCAAGTATAACAGAGATAGATCACGCTTCTCGAGGTCTATCAGCTGATTAGCGGTCGTCGAATATCCAATTGTGCAAGCATATTGTCTATTCGTCGCCATAACCAAATTAGGAGCTGCCCAAACAGAGCAACTCCTAATATGATAATCAAACACTATTTTACAAGTCTTACTGTTTCTCTTGCGATAGCGAGCTCCTCATTAGTAGGAACTACCATGATAGTAACCTTTGATCCTTCAGGAGATATAATAGCTTCTTCTCCTCTTACTGCGTTCTTTTCCGGATCAACACTGGTTCCAAGATATCCTAAATATTCTCCAACCATCTGACGTCCTGATGCCTGATTCTCTCCAACACCTGCTGTAAAGGCGATAACATCAACACCGTTCATGGCTGCTGCATAAGAGCCAATGTATTTTGCTACTCTATAGAAGAAGGCATCAAGTGTATCCTTTGCTCTTTCATTTCCTTCTGCGGCTGCAGCTTCAAGGTCACGGAAGTCGCTTGAGATACCTGAAAGACCTAATACTCCTGATTTCTTATTCAATATATTTGTTATCTCTTCTAATGAAAGATTTTCCTTCTTTGCTATGAATTCAAGAATTGCAGGATCCATGTCTCCACTTCTTGTTCCCATTATAAGACCTTCAAGTGGTGTAAGACCCATACTTGTGTCCACACATTTACCGTTCATAACTGCTGAAATACTTGATCCGTTTCCAAGATGACAAACAATAATCTTAAGATCTTCTCTCTTCTTTCCAAGAATTTCTGCTGCTCTGTTTGATACATAATCATGGCTGGTACCATGGAAGCCATAACGACGTACCTTGTACTTCTCATAATATTCATATGGAAGTCCATAATAATATGCTTTCTTTGGCATTGTCTGATGGAAGGCTGTATCGAATACACCAACCATAGGTACACCTGGCATAATTTCCTTACAAGCGTTTACACCGATTAAGTTAGCTGGATTATGAAGTGGTGCAAGATCATTGCATTCTTCAACTGCCTTTAATACATTTTCGTCAAGAACAACTGAACCAGCAAATGATTCTCCACCGTGAACCATTCTATGTCCAACAGCATCTATCTCATCTAAGGATGCTACTACACCATTTTCCTTATCTGTAAGAGATTCGATTACAAGCTTTACAGCTACGGTATGATTAGGCATATCTACCTTTGTTTTAATCTTATCTTTACCAGCTGGCTGGTGTGTAAGCATACTTCCTTCAATACCGATTCTTTCGCAAAGCCCCTTTGCCAAAACCTCTTCTGTGTCAGAATTAATTAACTGATACTTAAGAGATGAGCTACCACAGTTAATTACTAATACGTTCATTTCAAAACCTTCTTTCCAAACTTAAATATATTTTTATATTATTACCTTAGTATGCCTTGCCCCAGTATACTAATTTCTTAGCTGGTTTTCCGCAGCATACACAGGTAGTAGATATCTCTTCCTGTTCAAAAGGCATACAACGTGAAGTAGCAGAAAATTCCTCTTTTATCTTATCTTCACAAGCCTGCTCACCACACCACATAGCTTTTACAAAGCCTGGTGTTTCTTCGAGAACCTTTCCAAGCTCTTCCATGCTTATTGCCTTATAAGTATGTTCATCTCTATGAGCACGAGCCTTTTCAAGCATATCCTTCTGTATAGTATCAAGAAGAGCTGTGATTGTAGCTTCAAGATCCTCAAGCTTGCATTCAATCTTTTCACCTGTATCACGTCTTCCAAGTACGCATTTTCCAGCTTCGATATCCTTTGGTCCGATCTCTACTCTTACAGGAATACCTCTCATCTCCTGCTCTGAGAATTTCCATCCTGGGCTCTTATCTGAATCGTCAACCTTAACACGACAGCCCGCATTGATAAGACGTTCTTTAAGCTCATAAGCCTTATCAAGTACGCCTTCCTTCTTCTGCATAATAGGAATAACCATTACCTGAACAGGAGCTACCTTAGGAGGTAATACAAGACCTGAATTGTCTCCATGAACCATGATCATAGCACCAATAAGTCTTGTTGTAGCGCCCCATGAGGTCTGATGTACATATTTAAGAGTATTATCCTTATCTCTAAACTGGATTCCAAATGGTTTTGCAAAGCCATCGCCAAAATTATGGCTGGTACCTGACTGAAGAGCCTTACCATCATGCATAAGCGCTTCGATAGTATATGTAGCCTCTGCTCCAGCAAATTTTTCCTTGTCAGTCTTTCTACCCTTAATAACAGGAATAGCGAGAACCTGCTCACAGAAATCAGCATATACATTAAGCATCTGAATAGTTCTAGCCTCAGCCTCTTCAGCTGTAGCATGTGCTGTATGGCCTTCCTGCCATAAGAACTCTCTTGAACGAAGGAAAGGTCTTGTTTCCTTCTCCCAACGAACTACAGAACACCACTGGTTATATACCTTTGGAAGATCTCTGTAGGACTGAATATCATTTTTATAGAAATCACAGAAAAGAGTTTCTGATGTAGGACGTACACATAATTTCTCCTGGAGAGGATTAAGTCCGCCCTGTGTTACCCATGCAACCTCAGGAGCAAAGCCTTCAACATGATCCTTTTCCTTTTCAAGAAGACTCTCTGGAATAAACATAGGTAAGTATACGTTTTCTACTCCTGTCTCCTTAAATCTTGCATCCATCTGCTTCTGAATAAGCTCCCAGATGGCATATCCTGCAGGCTTAAATACCATACATCCCTTTACGCTTGTATAGTCCATAAGTTCAGCTTTTTTCACAACGTCTGTATACCATTGTGCAAAATCTTCCTCCATGGAAGTAATAGCTTCCACCAGTTTTTTCTCTGCCATTTTATATCTCCTTAATCATTTTTTAACTATCGTAAAATAATAAAAATTATCATTTAATTTTATCACAATTACTACCTGTTTACAAGAGATTAACCCTTGAGAATGGCGTCTTTATGCGCTCGTATTTTATTCTTCATTTAAAAGACTTTCGTCTATAAGACCATCTGCTATAGCCTGGTCTACCCATAACTGAAGCGTATCAACAGAAACAGATATTCTGTCTAAAGTTTTCTTTATTTTTATAAAATCAGCATATTCGTCCGGTGTAATCTTACCATCCTCCACAATCTCCACCAGTCTGTCTGTTTCCTTGCCAATTTTATTTAAAGCGCTTAGTGTCTCAATCGTGATCTGTGACAGCTCTTTCATTTGTAGCTCTGGAACATGCTGCTGGCCTATTGGACATTCATTTGAGCAGTAATGATTACAAAGTCCTGGGGACTTATAGCATTTAGCCATGGCGATAACGTCCTCAGGCTGAACATTTACTTTTGCATTTTCTATTTTCTCAATACGGTCAGGTGAAATATAGCCTATGAGGCTGCTGGCCTTTTCTCTTGTTAACTGAAGAGCCTCCCTGGCTGTCTGATAAACCGATTTGTCCTTTTTTACTGATCCTCTTCCCATTGTTCTTCCTTTCTAGTAGGGACGG